>NZ_JBIDFG010000009.1:0-126631 GCF_046635625.1 Gilliamella sp. BG1
CCAACACTTTTGCTGATATTCAAACCATAGTGCCTGTTTCAAATTATCCTGAAGTTTCGTTAACTAATTTGGTTAATACACCGTATAATTATGGTCGAGATGATGACGGGGATGATGGCATTAATGCAACTGGCAAATTAACGATTAAATGGCAAGATAGCAGTGGAAAAGATATTACGGAGGATGTTAAAGCTAACTCAAATAGGGAATTAGATTTTTGTAATGCACCTTATCAGCTCACATTAAGTGCAACGGAGGGCTACTTATCAACTGAATACGGTATACCTAAAACTACTTACTTTAATAATGCTAACCATAGTTACTATATTAATCCGAATCGAATAAATGCAAAAGTCTGTTTTGCACAGCCAAGTTTACACGCACAACAAGGTGATGAACAAAGGGAATATTGGGTTAGAAAAAAAGGTTTTAAAGTGCAACCATTTAACAACCCAACTAATAATTTTCCAACGACAGGCTCAAACAAAATGTTTTTCTACCTGCTGTTGGCAGGTATTACACCAGAGCAAGTTATTGCAGTCAATGGCTCAACAGTACAGGGAACTGAAGGGAACGTAACATTGCAATTAAGTGTGGCAACTACGCATGGTTGGGGAAGTATTAGCTATCCAGAGAGGGTGCGGGCTCTAAAAGTTGAACTAATTGGACCGACTCGAAGCTGGGAAAATAAAAAATTCTTACCAACAGAATTTAAAATATATTCTGATAATATTGGTGGTCACTTAATTTATAATTTTAAAATAGAGCGTTGGTTTATCCCTCTCTCTGGAGAAGCAAACGGGTATTGGAATGCACATAATTTTTGTAACAGTTTAGGATATGGTTATCGGATTCCTGGTGTTGAAGATTATACTAATGCGAATCGTCCAGATATTGGTTGGAATAGTGGTATACCTGGCAGAAATATCGATATGTACCGAAGAGCTTTAAGTTACCGAGACGGTAACCACTGGGTTGGAGGATTCTTTAATGAGTGGGGCGTTATGAGCGACGCAAATAGTGGTTATCCTGGTACTGACTGGAATGTCTACGACTATTGGGCTTATCAAATGCGAAGTAGGAATGAATGGTATAGCGTTGGTTCGGGTGGTGGTAACATTAATACTATGGCTATTTCTAGTCATTTATATAATACAAATAGAGTAGCATGTGTAAGTCCTTAATGTGATAAAGTAACTCGATCGTTTGTCACAAAATAATAGCTAAAAAAGATTTATTAAATGGTACAGTTAGACGTTTGCAAATTGTTACCAGCTGGCAATAACGATCTGAAAAAGTAGCATATTATCCATCTAATTCATTATATTAATGGATGGATAATATGAAAATACAATTTATTTTATTACAACGCGCTCGCCTGATGTAGCGTGTTTAATTTCACCTAATAGCCAAGCCTTTTCACCATGATTATTTAGTAAAGTAATTGCTTTATTGGCTAACTGTTTTGGTAAAGCAATAATTAAGCCAACACCACAGTTAAAAGTTCGATACATTTCGTGACGGCTAACATTTCCCGATTGTTGTAACCAATTAAATATTGCTGGCCATTGCCAACTTGCTTCATTAATGACTGCTTGAGTATTTTCAGGCAGAACACGAGGGATGTTTTCCCAAAATCCGCCGCCTGTAATATGGGCAATGGCATGCACATCAACTTGAGTAATAAGGTCAAGAACGGACTTAACGTAGATCTTAGTTGGTGCAAGTAAATGATCAGCAAGTGTTTTGCCATTTAACTGTTCGGTAGCAGGGTTTACGCCACTGACTTCAATAATTTTACGCACTAATGAATAACCATTAGAATGAGCACCGCTTGATGCTAATGCAATTAATGCATCACCATCTTGTACTTTACTACCGTCAATCATAGCCGACTTTTCAACAACACCAACGCAAAATCCTGCTAAATCATAGTCATTACCATGATACATACCCGGCATTTCGGCTGTTTCACCGCCAACTAAAGCACAACCCGATTGTTTACAACCCTCAGCAATACCAGTTACCACAGTGGCTGCAACATCAACATTAAGTTTGCCGGTAGCATAATAATCAAGGAAGAATAAAGGTTCAGCACCTTGTACAATCAGATCGTTAACACACATTGCTACTAAATCGATGCCGATTGATTCGTGGCGATTTAAATCCATGGCTAGACGTAATTTAGTTCCGACACCATCGGTACCAGATACTAAAATAGGTTCTTTATATTTTTGTGGAATAGCACACAGTGCGCCAAAGCCACCCAGTCCACCCATAACCTCAGGTCGTTTGGTTTCTTTAACAACAGATTTAATACGATTAACAAGTTCATTGCCAGCATCAATATCGACACCAGCATCTTTATAACTAAGAGAATTGTTGTTTGACACGGTAAGTAGTCCTTACAATAAAAAGTTGTTACTATTTTAGCAAGGATGAAATTTAATGGCGATTAATTATTTACAAAATAACCAATTAAATAAAATTACTAATTATTTTCAAACCAACTTTCCAAAATAATAATGGCAGAAGTTGCATCAACATGACCCTTTTCAAGTGCTCGATAACCTCGTGAAGCAAAAATATGTGATTTTGCTTCAACGGTCGATAACCGCTCATCTTGCAAATGTACTTGATAACCAAATCTGCCATGCAACCGATTAGCAAATTTACGAGCTCGGGCTGTTAATGGTTGTTCGGTGCCATCCATATTTAGGGGAAGCCCAACGACTAAAAAATCAGGTTTCCACTCATTTAATACCTTTTCGATAGCTTGCCAGTTAGGAATACCATCGCGGGCTTTAAACGAGCATAAAGGATTGGCTGTTTTAGTTATATCTTGTCCAATAGCCGCTCCAATACTGGCAGTGCCAAAATCAAATGCGATAATGGTTGCCATGGGTCATGCATTTCCCATTTGGTGTGAAATAGTATTCATATTGATTCCAAGTGATTGAGCGGCTTTTTGCCAACGTTCATCAATGGCAACTTCATAAATAATTTGAGGATCGGCATCAACCACTAACCAATCATTACGAGCAATTTCATTTTCGAGTTGTAGAGACTGCCAGCTTGAATAACCTAAAGCCAAAAAGATATTTTGGGGCTGTTCAGGAGAGCCGATTGATTTAAGTGCATCAAGCGAAGTACTAATCATCACATCATCTGAAATCTGAATACTAGAAGCAAACCCATCTAAAGGTGTGTGTAAAATAAAACCCTGTTCATCAGCAATGGGGCCACCACAAAATACAGGTTGTTCTAGTTCTGCGCAACTTGTAGGTGATGTAATTTCTAAACGTGCAAGAACGGTTGCCACATTAAGTTCAATAATTGGTTTATTAATCATAATCCCCATAGCGCCATCACGATTATGTTCACAAATATAAATAACTGAATGACTAAACATAGAATCATCAAGTGTTGGCATTGCGATAATAAAATGGTTTTTTAAATTCATAGTTTCACATTCAAGTTAATTTTATAATGCACATTTGCCAATTTTAACGTTGTGTTCAACATTACAGTGCATTAATAATTCTGGTTCATTTGTTTCTTCATTGATCGATTCTGAAACAATTTCAAAATTTTGAGAAAGATAAAAGTTGATCGCATTAGTATTTTTTTTATAAACATGTACCAACAGTTCGTTATGGCGTTGTTTTGCTTTTTCAACAAGAGCTTTACCTGTTCCTTGCCGGCGAAAAGCTTCATCTACAAATAGACCTGAAATATAATTTTCAGTTATACCGATAAACCCTTTAACTCCATCAAGGTCTTGAACGTATAAAGTAGACATTGGAATTAACATTTTTACTAAATCACAATTTTGTTTAAAAAACTCAGGATTGATAAAGTTATGAGCTTGCAAATTACCTTGCAACCATATTGTCATTACGCTATTTAAATCTTCAGATTTATATTGTCTAATCATTGTTTAACTCTTTTTATTTAATCGATGTTCTATTGCGTCCATTAACATACCGGTAATTGAAAGGCCTGGGTTAGCTGCTTCAATTTCACGAACACAGGTTGGGCTGGTAACGTTAATTTCGGTTAACTTATCACCAATGATATCAAGTCCTACAAATAGTAGGCCTTTTTCTTTTAAAACTGGGGCGATGCTTTTAGCTATATGCCAATCGCTTTCGCTTAAAGCTCTAACTTCGCCATGTCCTCCAGCAGCAAGGTTGCCACGAGTTTCACCTTTTTGAGGGATTCGTGCTAAACAATAAGGTACAGGTTCACCATCAACCACTAATACACGTTTATCACCGTCTTTAATCGCAGGAATAAAGTTTTGAGCCATGCAATAACGTGTGTTATGTTCGGTTAACGTTTCAATAATCACTGAAACATTGGGATCGTCTTGTTTGATTCGAAAAATGGATGAGCCCCCCATGCCATCAAGTGGTTTTAAAATGATATCATGGTGTTGTTCGTGAAAAGCTTTGATATGCTGTGTTTGACGTGTAACCAAGGTTTTTGGTGTAAACTCGGCAAACCAAGCGGTAAAAAGCTTTTCGTTACAATCGCGTAGGCTTTGTGGTTTATTGACCACTAATACACCTTTTGCCTCGGCTCTTTCTAGGATATAAGTGGCATAAATAAACTCAGTATCAAAAGGGGGATCCTTACGCATTAAAATCGTATCAAGGTCACTAAGTGCAATGGTCTGTTCTTGCCCAAACTCAAACCAATGATCTTTATCGTTATAAACTGTTAAAGAGCGAGTTGTGGCATAAGCTTCGCCATTATCTAGAAAAAGGTCATTCATTTCAATATAAAAAAGTTCATAACCCCTTTTTTGCGCCTCAAGTAACATGGCAAAACTGGTATCTTTTTTTATTTTGATGTGACTAATTGGATCCATTACAATGCCCAGCTTTATCATGATGACTCCTTACCTATTTTGTCTTTATAAAATTGTTTTATACTGAAACATGGGTATTCCTGAAACTTTTTAACAGGTTTTTAATCATAATACCCAAATTAAAATTTAATATTTGTTGTTATCATACTCGTTACAAGTTCAGTTGCAAAGCAATCATTACTTATCATTTGTATAAGATATATTTATCCTAGATCGCCTAAATGTACTTGTAAGGCGGTGAGAGCCGTTAATGCTGCAGTTTCTGTTCGCAACACTCTAGGACCGAGTAAAATGTCAGAAAAATGATAGTTATGTGTCATGCTAATTTCATTATCAGATAAACCACCTTCAGGTCCAATTAGTAAGTAAATTTGTTTATGCGTATTAGTTAACTGTTTAATACCATATTCAGCTTTGGGGTGTAGATTGAGTTTTAAGCCTTCGGTTAAACTAGCACACCAACTTTCTAACTTCATTACTGGATGAATAACTGGGATCACGTTTCGACCGCATTGTTCACAAGCAGAAATAACAATTTTTTGCCATTGCTGGATTTTCTTTTCGAGCCTTTCTTCATGAAGTTTGACGCCACAACGTTCAGAAAGGAGTGGGGTAATACTCGCTACGCCTAATTCGACTGATTTTTGAATTGTAAACTCCATTTTTTCACCGCGTGAAATCACTTGCCCTAAGTGAATATCTAATGGTGATTCACGATTATCTAAAATGGGCAAAGAGGTTTTTACTGTAACTGTTTTTTTATTGATTTCATGTATAACTGCAGGAGTAATATGGTTTGAACCATCAAATAAAATAATATTTTCACCTACTTTCATGCGTAACACGCGAATAAGATGGTTAAATGCATTATCATCTAGGGTAACAAGACTATTTGGCTCAATGGTAAATGGTTGAAAAATTCGAGTCATAATTTTGTATATCTTATATTATTTGCAATAAATTATAGCGTAATTTAACAAGATTCGGTAATCTCTATTTAATGTAACTTATGTTTTGGAATCAGGTATGAATACATATAGCAAAGATAGGGTATTAATCGAAGGATTAACTGTTTTAACCACCATCGGCGTATATGAGTGGGAAAAGACCATCAAACAAAAATTAATTATTGATCTTGAAATGGCGTGGGATAATAAACCTGCTGGAGAAAGTGATAACGTATCACTTTGCTTAGATTATTTTGTGGTTAGTCAAACTATAACACAATTGGTTGAATGTTCGAATTTTGAATTGATTGAATGTGTTGCTGAGCGTATTGCTGAGCGTATTATTCAACAATTTTCGGTTAATTGGCTTAAAGTTAAAGTATCCAAACCGAATGCAATAGCTAATGCTCGAAATGTTGCTGTAATAATTGAACGTACGGCAAATAAATAAACTAACTAGTGGTAAAGATACTGTAACAATGATAGATAATAAAAAGCAAGATTTAATTACTAACAAAAAACATCATACAGCTAAAGGGTTTAGGCACGACGAATCTTTTAAAATAAAAATAAGTGAGTTTTTGCGTTGGCGTTTTGAACGTAAAGTTTTACCTCCTAAAGAGGGTTATCACAACTTTAATCAGACGTGGTTTGAGCAAATAAATCTTGACTTGCCCGATGATAGAGTTTGGTGGATTGGTCACTCAACAACATTGATTCGTTTGGGCGGTAAAATGATTTTGACAGATCCTATCTTTTCTAAACGAGCTTCGCCATTACAATTGATCGGACCGAAACGTCGCACACCTCCAGCTTTAGAAATCGAACAACTACCGCAGATTGATTTTATTGTAATTTCACATAACCATTATGATCATCTTGATTATCATAGCATTCGGAAATTAATTGCGCGCTTTCCTAATATTGTAATAATGGCTCCTCTTGGTTTAAAAAAAGCATTATTAAAATTGGGAGCAAAACAGATTACTGAATTAGATTGGTGGGATAGTGTAACTGTTGATGGGCTTACTTTTTCCGCAACATCGGCTATACACTGGAGCAATCGTGGGTTATTTGATGTAAACAAAGCATTATGGTGTGGTTGGGTGATTCAATCTAATATTGATAATCAAGATCAATCAAAGACGGTCTATTTTATGGGTGATACATGCTACTCTGCTGAATTAAAAGAGATCGCTAAGCGATTTCCTTCAATTGATTTGGCATTAATTCCAATTGGGGCTTATGCACCACGTTGGTATATGCAATCACAGCATATCGATCCTAAACAAGCTGTGCAGTTATATGACGAACTCAATTGTCATTGTGCAATAGCCATTCATTGGGGGGCATTTGAATTAGCTGATGAACCATTAGATGAACCACCTCAATTATTAATTGAACACAAAGCCGAGCGCGCTTTTCATCTATTAAAAATAGGTGGTAATTTAGCTATTAAACGTATTAATTATGAATTAAAATAACTTCAATAGAAACAAATGTAATACCTATAATTATTTAATGTATTTGCCAAAAGGAGAAAGAAATGAAAGTAGCAATTATTGGGCTATCTTGTTTAATGTTTAGCCTAGCATTAGTTGGATGTGGAGGGAAAAACGACGAAGGCAAAACTTATCATTGGTCAAAAGCGCACGGTGTTTTAGAAGATTGTCGTGGTGTAATGAATAAATCGCAACAATGTAATACTAATTCCAATAATCAACAATATTTATTCAAAGTAGATAAATATTAATATGAGTGCATGGCTGATTTACGCATTACTTTCTGCCATTACTGCGGCCAGTGTTGCTATTTTAGGGAAAATTGGTTTACAACATCTTGATGCTAACACCGCTACTGCAATTCGTGCCATTGTAATGGCTATTTTTTTAGTTGGTGTGGTGGTTGTTCAGGGTAAATTAAATCTTATCAACACCTTTTTTAATGATAAAAAGGCATTACTTATTATTGCGCTAAGCGGTATTGCAGGTGCGCTATCTTGGCTATTTTACTTTATGGCGATCAAAGAAGGCAAGGTGTCGCAAGTTGCGCCAATTGACAAATTAAGCGTAGTTTTTGCTGTTGTGTTTGCTGCTGTTTTATTTGGTGAAAAGATCTCGTTGTTAGCTGGCGTTGGTGTCGCTATGATTGCGGCAGGGGCTATATTGGTTGCACTATTTTGATATTAAATAGTGCATTAACCTGAACCTAGGCTACTTTAATAGCGCATTGAATAGCTCAACAGTAACAAGTTCACCTTTAGCTACATTGCCTCGTTCTTGTTCAAGCACAATAAAACAGTTTGCTTGATTAAATGACTGAGTAATATGCGAACCTTGCGCTCCAGTTATACTTACTTCTAATTCGCCCTGTGCATTGATTTGCAGCATACCACGTTGAAAGTCTAACCTACCGACAGTCTTTTTAAGATTTGTTGCTGTTTTAACTTTAAAGCTAAAATCCATGGATGAATATTCAAGCCCTGAAAGCGTCAAAATCAAAGGTTGCACTAATTGGTAAAATGTCACCAAGGTCGAAACGGGATTACCAGGTAAACCACAAAATAGTGCATTGCCAATTTTGCCAAAGGCAAAAGGCTTGCCTGGTTTCATTGCAATCTTCCAAAAATTGATTAGTCCTAATGTTTCAAGTGCAGTTTTGGTATAATCAGCGTCACCGACGGATACGCCTCCACTTGTTATCACCAAGTCAGCTTGACTTGATGCAGTTATTAACGCTTTTTTGATTTCGGTAAGATCATCAGCAATAATACCGAGATCAATAACCTCACAGTTAAGTTTGGTTAATAATAATTTTAGTGTGAAGCGGTTGCTGTCATAAATAGCGCCATTGCCAGATAATGGCTGACCAATGGGGGTTAATTCATCACCCGTTGATAAGATGGCTACCTTTAATTTTTTAAAGACAACAAGATCACTAATGCCTAATGTTGCAAGTGTCGATAGTGTTGGTATCGTTAATTTAGTCCCTTTTTTGACTGTGATCGCACCTTTTTTAACATCTTCACCTATACGACGAATATTATCGCCAGCTTTTACGTTACTTAAAAAGGTAATCCCTAGATCAGATTTTTCGGTCTGCTCCTGCATAACAACCGCATCGGCATCATTTGGCACTGGAGCTCCTGTCATAATGCGTAAACAAGTGCCTTGTGGCCAATGAAGATTGTTTATATCATCACCTGCAAAAATAGCACCAGCCAGTGGCAACAATTTTGATTGTTTAAAATCTGCTAACCGAACCGCATAACCATCCATAGCTGAATTATCAAAACTAGGTACATTAATAGGGGAAATTACAGGTTCAGCGGTAATCCTTTCTAATGCATCAAATAACGTAACTTTTTCACTATGCAGCGATTTTATGGTTGATGCGCTTTGAAGTAGTTGTTGCTTGGCTTGTTGAAAAGTGAGTAACATAAAAGTGGGCTGTCCTTATATTTACCAATCTATTATTGGTTCAGTTGACAAAAAGTTTCAGGTAACACTACGTTTAAGTAAAAAACAAATTTTATATCAATATTAATTAGTTATTATGGATATCAATATAACAACGTCGCCAAAAGGCGACGTAAAATAATCAACTATACATTAAATAAGAAGTTCATAATATCGCCATCTTGCACGATATAATCTTTACCTTCAGCACGCATTTTGCCTGCCTCTTTAGCTCCTTGTTCACCACCGTATTTAATAAAATCATCAAAAGCAATGGTTTGCGCACGAATAAAGCCTTTTTCAAAATCAGTATGAATTTTTCCTGCTGCTTGAGGTGCGGTATCACCAACTGAAATTGTCCAAGCACGAACTTCTTTTACACCTGCGGTAAAATAAGTTTGCAGATTAAGTAAGCTATAGCCAGCACGAATTACACGATTTAAGCCTGGTTCGGTTAAACCTAAATCTTGCATAAACTCATCACGATCGGCATCATCAAGTTCAGCAAGTTCTGCTTCAATTGCAGCACAAACAGGTACGACAACAGCTTTTTCTTGCTCTGCTATTGCTTTTACTTTATCTAAATAAGGGTTATTTTCAAAACCATCTTCATTCACATTAGCGATATACATTGTTGGTTTTAATGTTAAAAAACTAAGGTATTTGATGGCTTCAAGTTCTTCTTTGCTAAGATCTAATAAGAGTAGCTTTTTGCCTTGCTCAAGATGAGGTAAACACTTTTCAAGGATTTCCACTTCAAATTTGGCGTCTTTATCACCACCTTTAGCGCGTTTTTGTTGGCGAGTTATTGCTCGTTCACACGCTTCAAGATCGGCTAATGCTAGCTCGGTATTGATAATTTCGATATCTTCAGCAGGATCGATTTTACCCGCAACGTGGACAATGTTCTCGTTTTCAAAGCAACGCACTACATGACCGATAGCTTCTGTTTCACGAATATTAGCTAAAAATTGATTTCCTAAACCTTCGCCTTTTGATGCGCCTTTAACAAGCCCAGCAATATCAACAAATTCCATGGTAGTAGGTAATGTGCGTTGTGGTTTAACAATTTTAGCTAACTCATCTAAACGGGGATCGGGCATTGGTACAACCCCAGTATTTGGCTCGATAGTACAAAACGGAAAATTAGCCGCTTCAATGCCAGCTTTAGTTAGTGCGTTAAAAAGTGTTGACTTACCTACATTCGGTAATCCGACAATCCCACATTTAAATCCCATACTGTTTGTTACCTTTTTTGTTTTAAAATATCTTAAAAATAAGGGGCGATTATATACTAAATTGCGCTATTTGTGCTAATCTTCTTATCAATAAATCAACCGATAATTAAGCAAATTAGTAATAATCATTTAGTTTATTATCCAGTCAACGCTTTTTAAAAACCGTTTTATAAGCCATACCAAGTAATGTTACTTAACGACCCAATTATTGTTCGGAATCTAAACCAATTTGATAAAGTTGATTTTTTTTAAGTCCATATATTTCAGCAGTAATGGCTGCTGCCTTTTTTAGCGGTAATTCTTTTTGCAATAGTTTAAGGGTACTAATTACCTGAGGATCGATATCATCATCGCATTTGATATGACCTTGAACAATCAATACAAATTCACCTTTTTGACGAGAAGTATCCTCGTTTAGCCAATTAATCAGCTCATTAACCTTAAAACTGACAATGGTCTCCCATGTTTTGGTTAGTTCCTTAGCTAAAATGATCTGCTTATTTGGTCCCCAAATAGTTTGCATATCGTTAAGCGTGTCTAATAAACGATGTGTTGATTCATAAAAAATCATTGTTCGTGGTTCGTCTAACAATTTTACAAGACAATCTTGGCGAGCTTTAGTTTTAGCTGGTAAAAAACCTTCATAAATAAACTTATCTGACGGCAACCCTGATGCACATAAAGCAGCAATCGCAGCACAAGCACCAGGAACGGGAACTACTTTTATGTTATTTTCGCGACAAGCCTTAACTAAATGATACCCGGGATCATTAATTAACGGAGTGCCAGCATCAGAAATCAAAGCAATTGATAAGCCAGATTTAAGTTTTTCAATCAAAATACTGGACTTTTCTTGTTCATTATGATCATGTAAAGCAAACAATTTTGCTTTTATTCCAAGATGTTGTAAAAGTAAACCACTATGGCGAGTATCTTCAGCCGCAATAAGATCGACACTTTTCAGTGTATTGATGGCTCTGAGTGTAATATCATCTAAGTTTCCGATGGGGGTGGCAACAATATATAAAGTCATTATTTTAAATCACATTAAATTTTTTTAGAAATACGGCAAAGGTACTGTACGAAAACCTATTTTATTGTATATACTCGTTACATTCAAAATAAATCCGACAAAGCCTGAATAATTAGTTAATCAAAAGTAGAAAAATAGCTTGCTTATAACAAAATTAAGCATAAGCTGATTGGGATTATACCTTTGGATAATAAAGAAATTATATTAGCTCAGTTTGAATTTTAGTGGTTATAGATCGCAAGAATAATCAAATAACAAATTTAAGGTTTTCATCGTGAAATTCTAGATGAATTTATTGATTTAACTAATAACTAATCAATATAATAGCGTTTTTACTATAAAAACGCTAAAATGTGCTGATAAAATAAGATGTATAAATGCTATTGAACACAAAATAGTCAAAAACAAAATTTACGAATGAAAGGTGTTGCTTTGAAAAAAATACTTACATTAAGTTGCTTAAGTTTGTTGATTGTTGCTTGTACGCAAACTGAGCAGGCCGAAATTGAAGATATTTCTGGCGCAGGTGGATCATCAACTTCTTCTGTCTATACCAAACCACCTGCCAATATATCAACAGGCGGTAGAACAGTTTCTACTCCTACTAATCATAACCTTCCATCATCAAGGCAGGCGACGGTTTCAAATTCCAACACCGCTAACAATACTAGCACGGTGATTAGTAATGAGCGTATTGTCTATAATCGTAATTACGACGACATTCCAAAAGGCGGATATCAAGGCGATACTTACACTGTTAAACGAGGCGATACTTTATTCTATATTGCATGGGTAACTGGTAATGATTACCGTTCACTAGCAGCTAAAAATAATATCAAAGAACCATTTGCCGTTAATGTTGGGCAAGTATTAGACGTTAGTGGCGGAACTGTTGTGGTAACACAAAAAACCACAACCAATAATACAACAACAAATAAATCAAACAACAATAATTCATCTGTAGTGATTGGACAAGCTAAAACTAAACCAACAATAACCAAAACAACAACGACTTCAATTACCACAATAGATAAAAATAAACGTCCAACAACAACTGAAACAACTGAAACAATCACTGAACCGCTAGATGATTCTACTAGAAGTCCAACTATAAATTCAAAAGCAGTCAATATTTCATGGCGATGGCCTGCACGAGGCAAGATTATTGAGAAATTCTCAAAGGCAAGTAAAGGTATTGATATTTCGGGTTCAATTGGCGATAAGGTTTTGGCTGCGGCTGATGGACGCGTTGTTTATTCTGGTAATGCGTTACCAGGTTATGGTAATTTAATCATTATTAAACATAATGATGACTATTTAACAGCATATGCGCATAACCAATCTATATTAGTAAAAGAACAACAAGCCGTTCGCGCAGGTGAGCAAATAGCCACAATGGGTGCAACTGGCACTTCGTCAGTTAGATTACACTTTGAAATTCGTTACAAAGCGCAATCAGTTGACCCGTTAAAATACTTACCCAAATAATAAACGTTTTGAGTCAGTCTGGTTGGCTCAAAATAAATGGGCATGCACGGTAATAACCTAGCATGTCTATGACAGAATATACCAAAAATTTAATCTACGTAACAAAGGAGTTATATTCATGGCAGTTAAAAAATTAGTGCTAATTCGACATGGAGAAAGTGTTTGGAACCAAGAAAACCGTTTTTGTGGTTGGACTGATGTTGATTTATCTGATAAAGGTAACAAAGAAGCGGCTGAAGCAGGTAAATTACTAAAACAAGAAGGTTTCGCATTTGATTATGCTTACACTTCAGTATTAAAACGTGCAATTCACACATTATGGCACGTTTTAGACGAAGTAGATCAAGCATGGTTACCTGTTGAAAAAAGCTGGAAGCTAAACGAACGTCATTATGGTGCATTACAAGGTTTGAATAAAGCTGAAACAGCAGCAAAATATGGTGATGAACAAGTAAAATTATGGCGTCGTGGCTTTGCAATTACACCTCCTGCACTTGAAAAATCAGATGAACGTTTTCCTGGTCACGATTCACGTTATAGCAAACTACCTGAATCAGAATTACCATTAACCGAAAGCCTAGCATTAACTATTAAACGTGTACTACCTTACTGGGAATCAACAATTGCTCCACGTGTAGCTAAAGGTGAACGTGTTATCATTGCTGCTCATGGTAATTCACTTCGTGCATTGGTAAAACATTTAGACAACATCAGCGATGATGATATTATCGAACTAAACATCCCAACTGGTGTGCCATTAGTGTATGAATTTGATGACAATATGAAAGTTATCAAACACTACTACCTAGGCAATGCTGACGAAATCGCTGCAAAACAAGCTGCTGTTGCCAACCAAGGTAAAGCAAAATAATTATTCAATAAACTATTAAAGAGGTAGGTTATTTAACTTACCTTTTTTATTATCCAAATTATCATTTTATTTAACCACTTTTATTGATTTAATCTAATTTTGAGAATTTAATTTTGTCTAAAATCTATTATATATATGGCGTAATGAATGCCGGAAAATCCACAGAGCTTTTACAAATTGACCATAATTATTTAAGTAATAATATGCAGACTTTATTACTTAAATCATCAGTCGATACTCGTGACTCGGCAGTTGAAATTGTTTCTCGCTTAGGATTACGCAAAAAAGCGTTACAGCTTGATGACACAACGGTTGATGAAATTATTGAGCATATCAAACAAAGCAATTATGCCTGTATACTAATCGATGAAAGCCAGTTTTTATCGCGTAATACTATTTGGAAGTTATCTGATGTATGTGACGAATATGGCGTACCAATCATGTTTTTTGGTATCAAAACCGATTATATGGGACACCTGTTTGAAGGTTCTAAAACACTACTTGAAATAGCCGACAATTTTAGAGAGCTCAAAACTGTATGCTGGTGTGGCAAAAAAGCAACTATGATTTTATTGGAAGGACAAGACGGTAAAATTGTTAAATTCGGAAATTCTATTCATCTAGGTGATAGCGAATACCACTCAGTATGCCGAAAACACTGGAAAGCAGGGCAAATAAGGCCTAAAAACTGATCCTCTTAAAATTTCACACTTATTTCTTTCAACAAATTGCTTGTACATATGCAATATGCTTTTGGAAAAGTGTGAATAAACTCTCATTTTTGCGATTTTCTTTTTGTTGATTCTTTTTATTTTATGTCATATTAACTGACACGATTCAGTATTATTTTGTTAACTATGAGGAATCACCATGAAAATCAAAATTATTTCACTAGCTGTTGTGATTAGTTTAGTTAGTTATAATGCCAATGCTAAAGAATTTGTATTAACTGATAACGAAAAAGGTATTGCCAAAGGTAATTGGTCAGTTTCGAGTCAAGATTTAGGAATAAAAGGTTCAAAATTCGCTATTCAAAATACGATCCTTAAAGGTGGTAAACAAGACGGAACTGAACTACTAACAATTTCTAGTGATAATTTCACTATTAAATTAATTCCAACGCGTGGATTAGGTATTTTGTCTGTTGTTGGTGATGGTGTTCGCATGGGATGGGATTCACCAGTAGATGAAATCGTTCATCCTAAATATATTAACTTAGAAAGTCGGGCAGGGCTTGGTTGGCTAGATGGCTTTAACGAAATGATGGTTCGTTGTGGTTTTGAATGGACAGGTCATGCTGTGCAAGATAGTGGCATCATGTATACGCTTCATGGTCGTGCGCAAAATACACCTGTTTCTAAATTAATTGTTGATGTATCGGACAAAGCACCGTACACCATTACAGTTAAAGGGTTAATTAAAGAAAATACTTTCAAAAAAAGCAATTTAGAAACTTGGGCATCGCTGATCTATGTGCCAGGAAGTAGAGAATTTACGGTCCACGACGTTCTCACCAATAAGAGTGATTATATCCGTGATTATCAAATTATCTACCATAGTAATTTTGGTACACCTATTCTTGAAGATGGTGCTAAATTTGTTGCACCAGTTAAAGAAATATCTCCATTTAACGATTATGCAAAAGGTGGCCTTGATACATGGCAAACTTATCTAGGTCCAACTAAAGATTTTGATGAAATGGTATTTAATGTTTATCCTTTTTCTGAGGAGAATGGCGAAACACAAGTTATGGTGACCAATAAAGCAGGTGATAAAGCAGCTGGTATTAGTTTTAATACTAAACAGCTACCCGTACTATCATTATGGAAAAATACCGATACCCTCAAGCAAGGTTATGTTACAGGCTTAGAGCCAGGTACCAGTTTTGCTTATCCAGTGACTATCGAACGTGAGCAAAAACGTGTACGTCAGCTTAAACCAGGACAAAGCACTGAATTTACTTTAACTTATAGTTTATTATCTAGCAAAGATGCTGTAACAAAATATGAACAAAAAATTAAAGCTATTCAAGGTAAGCAAGAAACAAAAATTGTAAATGAACCAATAGCTAAAGAATAAATTATTAAAAATGGCTACCAACCTTATATGGTAGCCATAAAACAACCTAATAATCTCAACACTTAATATTCATGATAGTAGCCTTAGCTACTTGATTCGCTATCAATAGATAGGTATAGTCACTAAATTAATAACTAGCTTTAATATCGCTTATTTTTAAATGTACAATATAATTTGTAGACTAAATAAAATAATGATTAACAATTTTATTAATATAGGATAAACATGACTCTCCAGCGGATAGTGATTGGCATTAGTGGTGCAACAGGGTTTGCTTATGGAATAAAAGCGTTAGAGCTTTTAAAATCACTTGATATTCAGACTCATTTAGTAATATCAAAAGCAGCACAAATAACGCGCGCTTACGAATTCCCTAACACCAGCATAGCACAAATAGAATCACTAGCTGATAAAGTATATTCTGTCAATAATATTGGTGCGGCCATTGCAAGCGGATCGTTTAAAACTATGGGTATGCTAATTGCACCTTGCTCAATGAGGACTCTAGCTGCCATAGCACATGGCTTATCAGATAACTTACTTACTCGTGCTGCTGATGTTGCATTAAAAGAGCGTCGTCGCTTGGTATTAATGGTTCGTGAATCACCCTTAAATTTAACGCACCTAAAAAACATGGAAACCGTGACACTTATGGGTGGTGTAATATGCCCGCCAGTACCAGCTTTATATCAGCATATTGAATGTTTGGATGATATCATCACCCATAGCGTAGCAAGAGCACTTGACCTATTTGATATTAACATCCCATCGCTACCACGATGGGGCGAAGATCTGCACCTAAACACTAAAACCGAATAACACCAATAAATAAAAAATATGCAAGCCGACTCTAAAATCATAAAATTTATTAAAAATAACCATGTATTATCGCTAAACGTAATCTTACCTGACAACAAACCATGGGCATGTAACACCTTTTATGTTTTTGATGAATCGGTAATGTGTCTGTATCTTCTTTCCGAATTAAAAACCGAACACGCTAAAGCCATGTTAACAAACCCACTAATAGCGGGCACCATCAGTATTACGCCTAAGACGGTTGCACAGATCCAAGGGATCCAATTTCAAGCTCAAGCAACACGATTACAAAAACAACAAGCTGAGCATGCCTATGCGCTATATTATCGGGCATTTCCCTTTGCAAGAGTTATTAAAGCACCAATTTGGGCATTACAGTTACATTATGTGAAAATGACGAATAATTTGCTGGGATTTGGGCGTAAAATTTATTGGAAAAAAGAAGAAGATTTTTAGATTTCTCTAAAAACTATAATTTTACTCATCCCTCCTGTAATTAGCTCATTTAAATAAAATCAAAAAATCAATGTTTTATATAAATAATTTTAGAGCAAAAACACGCCTATGGCACCACAATGTTAATAAGTTTGCCTTATCAGAGCGCCAAAATATGCCGATAACGAAGTAAAGCTAGCACGCCAAACAGGGCTATTTGGTGTGTTTGCGTGTTAGATGTTATCATCAATATTAATCATTCCGTAAAAGTCAAAAAGTCCTAAAGCTAACACCACATTTTAATTAAAAAATTCACCTATTTTTATAACTGAATTGTTTTTATCTTTATGTTTCTTTAAATTTATTTACATTTCTTTACAAAAAAGTCCGCAAAAAAACTAGCCAACTATTTCTTAAATGGCTATACTTTAATCGCTTTAGAAAGATAAGCTTATTAAATAAGCGAGCAGTTATAAAAAATCTAAATAAAACAAAATATTACTTGACAGGTGGAACAAAATGCAGTACCATTTTAGGCACAAGGCACAAGGCACAAGCACTGGCAAACTTATGTCTTAAATTTATCAAATAATCCTATTCGACGAGTTTTTGCACGAAACTTATTTATATCATCGAAATTATCCACAAAATTATTTTCAAAAATCCCATTGGCATTAGTGCCGTTGTTGTTATTGTCGTACTCTTTTGAATCGCAGGCATTATCGGCCACGACTTCTGAGCGCATTCACGGTACTGCGCCTTATTTAACCTTTGATGGTGGTGTTACTAAAGTGACTAAAACAGAGGATTTATTAGGTATTAAGTTATCGGATGGTCGAACATTCGCACCGCAAGATAATCCTTCATCACCAACCTCGCCAATCGAGTTATCTAATGTAGGGGATACCTTGGCTGATATTGAAATGATAGTCCCGCCATCAAGCGACTCAATAAATATAAATGATTTAGTGACACAAGGTAAATGGAGAGACGATGATGGAGATGGACAGGGAGCAAGTGAAATTACTGCATCAGGAAGTATATCGTTAGCAATAACGGATAAAGATGGCAATACCATTAATCGTAGTGATGCATTAGATATATGTAATGCACCTTATAAGGTAACTTTAAGTAGTACTGGAGGTAGTTTAACTACACAATATGGTTTGCCAGATAGTAGTACTTTTAGTGGAGGAACAGCGGAGTATTATATCACTCCACCGTCACAACCCGTTATTTGTTCGGTCAGGTCGAATTTGTTGGTGGGTGGAACAAGTGGTATTGTTTCTTACGACGGCCCACGTTATGCAGGCCCAGCTAACATATGGAATCCAGCTAAGGGCTTTTTAGTTCAGTCAACAAACCCGTCATCTTACGGATTGAATTTTCCAACTACGGGGTCAGATGGATTGTATTTTGATTTGCTTATTGCTGGGGTAGATGCAAGTCAGTTGAGTTGGACGGTTACCACACGTGGTGATATAACGGCAACGGTGAGTTGGGTTAGGCCGCATACAGGAACATTCACAGACCCACAAGGGAGCACTATATCAGCTGATATTTGGATTAGAGATAAGTCCAAGAACGTAACGAGGGTAACGCTGAATGGTCCTAAAGCTAATAGTACTCAGATAAATTCAGATAATCCAAGTTCACTTAGACGTCCATCTTTGCCACAAACCTTTGAATTGGTTGGAAGGGATAGAAGTGGTAATGAGGTTCGGTATGGATTTGAATTGAGGCAGTGGTTCGTTAATCGAGGAGGTCAAAGAACTAGCCATTCTAATCAAACTACATGGTGTAATAGTTTGGGTTATCGAATGCCAAGGGTAAGCGATTTAACCAATGCGAAGTGTGGTGTACATAGTTACTTTCCTTGTATAAATGGCATAGATGGCGCCATTCCGTCGTCTGATGGTAATTATCACATGCGTCACATAGGAGCAGGCTTTTTCACGGAATGGGGCGTCATGCTCTACTACGCTGATGCGGGCTTCGTCTTCTACGATTACTGGACAAGTGACGCAGCAGGTAACTACTGGTTTGCTGTCGTCTCTCACTCAGGCGACCTCTACAGCGACATTCCTAACAGAGGCCTTTGGGCTGTTTGCACCACACCTTAGTTATTAGGTGTTTAGTCCTTAATCCCTAGGGCGAAAAGGGGGGGCTTATGGTGCCTGAGAGGAAAATATAAGAAAAATAAAACCCCAGCGCATGTTGGGGCTTTGAGCAGGCAAAGCCTGCGAGCCTAGTGCTTTAATGACTAAAAGCCAAAATAACGCCAGACCGAGACAATTTTAAAGTTTGCGCTTTTGTTATTAACAAGTTGTTATTAAATAGCTATTATCAAATAACAAAAGCGCCTTTCTTAAAAAGCCAAATTCAATGTAATAAACAACTAGCCTATAAGTATATGACTTTATTTAAAAATAAAAAATCAATAGTCTAACTGAACAATTTTAAAGTAAGAAAGACGTTTATAGCACCATAATTTTGATAAGTTTGCCTCATCATGGCATCAAAGCCGAATGCAGATAATTATATGGATGTCAAAAAGATGATTAAAATCGATGCTATTGCTAAAGCCGAAGCTTTGCTTGTTGCTATTGCCGTTGTTGATTAAGATTGCTGCTGAACAAACACGGCTATTTTTAAGTAACGTTTTATAAATATTTAATTTTTATTATCAACCTTACAAAAAACCGTTCAATCTAGAACGGTTTTTTCGATTGATATTAATCAAATTTACTTATCAAACTTTATATTTTTTCATTACAATTGAGGCATTAGTACCACCAAAACCAAAGCTATTTGACATGACTGTTGTTAGTTCACGCTCGGTTGGTTCAGTAATAATGTTCATGCCGATTGCTGCTTCATCAAGTTCATCAATATTGATACTTGGTGTAATAAAGCCATGTTCTAACATTAATAATGAATAGATAAGCTCTTGCGCACCTGTTGCACTTAATGAATGACCAGTCATTGATTTGGTTGATGAAATAGCAGGGATGTTATCGCCAAATACTTGTTTGATTGCCCATAATTCTTTGACATCACCAACTGGGGTTGATGTGCCGTGGGTGTTGATGTAATCAACTGGTACATCTAAATCTTGAATGGCAAGTTGCATACAGCGCATTGCGCCTTCACCTGATGGGGCAACCATGTCATGACCGTCCGACGTTGCGCCATATCCAACCAGTTCGCCATAAATATGAGCACCACGAGCAAGCGCATGTTCTAATTCTTCAACTACAACCATACCTGCACCGCCAGCAATAACAAAACCATCACGGTTTTTATCATAAGCACGTGATGCTTTTTCTGGGTTGTCGTTATATTTGGTTGATAAAGCGCCCATGGCATCAAATTCGCAAGACATTTCCCAGCAAAGTTCTTCACCACCACCCGCAAAGACGATGTCTTGTTTGCCAAGTTGAATAAGTTCAGCAGCATGACCAATACAGTGAACTGATGTCGCACAAGCAGATGTCATTGAGTAGCTAATTCCTTTAATTTTAAATGGAGTTGCTAAGCAAGCCGAAATCGCCGATGACATTGATTTGGTTACAGCATAAGGACCTACACCTCGTAATCCCTTTTCTTTCATTCCGGCTACTACATTGTATTGTGTTTTAGTTGAGCCACCATAACCAGCAATTAAGCCAGTACGAGGGTTAGAGACTTGTTCAGGGGTTAATTTTGCGTCTTCAATAGCCTGTTGTAAAGCAAGATAACCGTAAATAGAAGCATCATTCATAAAACGAACAACTTTGCGATCAATGAGTCCAGTAGTGTCAAGTTTTACATTTCCGCATACATGGCTACGCATCCCGCTATCTTTCATTTCTTGAGAAAAGGTAATACCACTACGACCTACTTTTAGTGATTCTAAGACTTCTTTAGTATTATTCCCAATACTTGAAAGAATTCCTAACCCTGTAATTACAACTCGTTTCATTTACTATTTAGCTCCTAAGTTATCTGGCTTCATATAAAAAAGTTTGTTGATTATAGCGTACAGTTGTAAGCTGAACAATACCTTGCCATGTTTTTATTTATATCTTTTGATATTGTCTTAATTATTTATATAAAAGTAATCAAATCAATAGAATTGCCTAAGTAGCGTAGGTAACAGTGATTTTGTCGACAATATTTACTTGCTAAGCTTAATATAATTACTGTATACTGTATAAATAAACAGTTATTTTGATGGCACAATATGAACGAAAAAATGATAACTAAACTTGAGATATTAGCTGAATCGGCAAAGTATGATATTTCTTGCTCATCAAGTGGCACTTCAAGAGGTAATAAAGGTAAAGGCATTGGTAGTGCACATAAGTCTGGTATTTGTCATACATTTACTGCCGATGGGCGATGCGTTTCGTTACTTAAAATTATGCTCACTAATTATTGTATGTTTGATTGTGCTTATTGTATTAATCGTCAAAGTAATGATATTCCAAGAGCAGGTTTTACACCACGTGAGTTGGCTGATGTGACCATTGAATTTTATCGCCGTAATTATATTGAAGGTTTATTTATTAGTTCAGGCATTGTAAGAAGTCCAGATCATACCATGGAAAGAATGATTAAAGTGGTAAAGATTTTGCGAAATGAATATGGTTTTAATGGCTATATTCATATGAAAGCGATTCCTGGTGCTAGTAATGAGTTAATTAATCAAGCAGGTTTATTGGTTGATAGAATGAGTGTTAATTTAGAAATTCCAACTGAAGAAAATCTTAAATTATTAGCACCTGATAAAGATCATCAAAGTATCTATCAGCCTATGCGTCAAATACATCAAAATGTGTTAGAAAATATCGAAGATCGCAAAAAATTTCGCACTACACCCAAATTTGTACCTGCTGGGCAAAGTACTCAAGTTATTATTGGCGCAACCGATGAATCAGATAAACAGATTTTGCAATTAACCGCCAAGCTTTACAAACGCCCAAGTATGAAACGAGTTTATTATTCGGGATTTATTCCTGTTAATGGTTACGATAAGCGGTTGCCTGTTGTACAAGACGTACCAAGAGTACGAGAAAATCGTTTATATCAAGCCGATTGGTTATTGCGTTTTTATGATTTTAATGTTGATGAAATTGTTAACGATCAATATCCTGATCTTGATTTAAGCGTTGATCCTAAACTGGCTTGGGCTATCCGTAATCCGCAGTTTTTTCCCGTTGATGTTAACCGTGATAGCTATCAAAAAATTTTGCGAGTACCAGGCATTGGTGTTAAATCGGCCAAGTTAATTGTGATGGCAAGACGTCATCGTAAGCTTACTTTTGATGCGCTTAAACGTATTGGTGTTGTTTTAAAGCGAGCAAAATTTTTTGTTGTTTGTCATGAAATGAGAAAATTTAAATTGCTTGATTCTTCGGCCGAATATATCCGACTATCGTTGCAAGATCCGCCTTTGTTAGAAGATAAACAAGATAATATTTCACAGCAATTAGTCATGGAGTGGTAGACATGTTGGCGTTTTATTATGATAAAAGCTTTGAAGGATTGCTATGTGCGGTATTTGATGCTTTTAAACTCAAAAAGATGCCTGAATGCCTGTTGGCTATTGGGCAGGTTAAACCGCTATTAGTGTCTAATAGGCATAATGTTGAATTTTGTGATCTTAAATATGAGCGTGTACGTTTGGCGTTAATTAATAAGATTAGTAAAGCAGCGCTTCGTCATTTAATGTATGTTTGGTTATCAGAATTGCCTGAAAGTGATTTAATTGTTTTTCGTTATATTTGCAAGGTATTTAAATCATCTAAATCAATCGAAACGGATTTTGCCGATAAAGATGTGTTATTTGTACATGATATTGCCAAAAAAGTTAGTCGGGAGCGACATCGTATAATGCAATTTGTTCGTTTTAGTGCAATTGACAATCCTCTTAAAGATACGACAATGCCTAATGAAAGGGAAGATAAGATCTATTTTTCGAATATTGCTCCTATTTATAACGTATTGCCTTTGGTTCTTAAATTTTTTAAAGATCGTTTTGCCGATCAAAAGTGGGTTATATATGATGAAAAGCGCAAATATGGTTATATCTATAATTTACACAGTATTGAACCGATCTCGCTCGTTGATAAAGATGATCTGATTATTAATAGTCAGGTGAATCAACATTACCTATCTAAGGACGAAGTACTATTTCAGAATATGTGGTTACGTTATTGTAATGCATTAACTATAAAAGAACGAATCAATCCTAAATTACAACGTCAGCAAATGCCAAGCCGATTTTGGCAATATTTACCAGAAATGAAATCAATATCAAAATAAATATGTAAATAAAAAATGACTAAATTAGTATTATCATAAATAAAAGAACATAAAAAAACCGCCAAATAACGGCGGTTTTTAACATGATTTAATAAAAGTACATAATTTAACAAAAGTTATTGCGAATCGATATCATTAATAACATCATTAATCGATTCTTCACGTTGTTTTTGTTTATTTTCATCTACTTTACCACCCGATGCAATAAAGTCATTACGCTGGAAGTAAGCATTACGCATAAAGTTATAAGGATCATCGCTATTTTTAATCAGATCTTCATACTCGATTGCCATTGCACGTGCTTCAACGCCATCAATTACACCACGTGCCAACATCCATTGCCAATCTATCCAAACAAGTGGAGGATAAAGGGTGTCAACAATACCACCACCTTCTTCTCTCAATGTTGCTGAACCATAAAATGGCAGTACAACATAAGGACCATAAGGTACATCGTAATGACCAAGAACATCACCAAAAGTTCGTTTGCCGCCTTTTTGTAATTGTGGATCAGACATGCTAGCAACATCCATCAAACCAGCAAAACCGAAAACGGTATTTAAAAAGAATCGTGCTAAATGTGTTCCAGCTTTATGAACGTCACCTTGTAATAAGTTGTTCACCATTGAAGCGGGTTCAGAAAGGTTAGATGAAAAGTTAACTACACCTGTACGAACAGGAGACGGAACATAATCTTTCCAAGCTACTGCGGCAGGACGCAAAACATAGGGATCAAGCGCATAGTAGTTAACATCAAACATGGTTTTGTTAAAACCTGATAACGGATCACTATAGGAATTAGTTTCGGCTTGATAAGTAGCACAACTTGTGAGTGCCATTACAGAAAACATCATACCAACAATTCGTTTTTTCATAGTATCTTCGATTAAAAGTAATGAGGTTAATTATGATGCGATTGTATCATGATTACTTAAAATAGAAAATTTTTCGTTATTTAAATGGCATTATCTAATAAAATTTATTAAAATGTACAACCTATGACCTCATAGTTAAATGGATATAACAAGCCCCTCCTAAGGGCTAGTTGCAGGTTCGATTCCTGCTGGGGTCGAAATTATACCGTTCAATAAAATTCAAAACCTATTTAACTTCTTGCAATTCACTAGTACTACACTTAAGCGTGATGTGTAATCGATCGAATTGATCCATCGAATCAATTTCCCAGCAACTTTTCATGGTTGTAGCGATTTTTTTTATTAGATTTACTTCACCATAATTGTAATCACAACTGACCCAACTACCTCCTTGGTCGTAAGTGGTGTTTACGCTCCAGGTTGTTTGATGTTCTTTGCCATCAATGATACCAGCATCTGGTTTTTGCTGGATTTTTTTAGCGGGGTTGTCAGAATAGACGCCAAAGCCATCAAGCAATAATAACGCATCTTTCTTTTCAGAAACCATCCAATCGTCAGGTAGATTATCTATATCTAAATGAGCAGATTTAATTGTTATTGAGCTTGGGCAAATTATTTCGTTGGCTTGAGCAGAGGGTAAAGCACTAATCGAAGCTAAAAAGAAAATACTAAGGTTGATTATTTTATATTTCATGGATAGATCCAGATAAAGTGTTGATTGTGCAATTATGCCAATGTTATCAATTACGTCAAGTGTAAAAAAGAAGATATTACTCAGTTTTTTAAAGATATTTAGTATGTTATGGTAGATTTATAGGTGGCTCGTTTTTTAAACTAATAGTGATAAAAATCAGACAGAAAACTTATTGATTTTGTTGATTTCTTTGTTTGGCTATTTTTAGTAAATTAAGGGTTTATATAGCGAATATACCATCAATCCCTTAAGCTTAAGTGATTATTGGCATGATACTGGTTTACACTTGTTAACAATTAAACTTAGCTTGCCTAGTAATCAATTTTTGTCCGTATGAATCGATAATCACCAACAAATATAACCAACCTTCACTTATTTTAATATAAGCGATATCAGTTATTTATATTGCATTAGGCTTATAAGGTTAAATTGTCAATCTAACGTATTGGGAACGATATTATTATGGATGCTGGTATTTATGTCATGGTTGACTTCGTAATCTAAATTGTTGCAAAACATGGCTAATATGAAACTTGATAGTCTATATCTCTGGCATCATGAGGCGACTCTGCTTACTCAAACTAGCCTTATGGTGCCAATACTGCTTTTTGATATACTAGAATTTTACTGATTTAATGCGGTATTTTAGCCAGACATAATAACCTGATGTACTGACGCCAAGTAATTGACACACCTTGGTTATGAAATAGGTTATTAAATGATTTTTCATTTAGGTGAGCTTCAGCGACTTGGATTTTGGTTTTAGGGTGTTTCCAAAAAACAGGAAACTTATGTTGTTGTGACATATTTGTGCTGTAAATAATGTAAAGTAAACTAAAAAATAGTGAATAAGTATACAGTAATCGAATTAGCTAACATCTTCTTTTATTAATTTATAATAAATTAAAATAATACGTGTCACTCTTAACCAATTGGTCGTTGGTCTAAGTTCAGCAAGGACCATAATTCTAAATCAATATATCAATTAACATCTAAAATTTGTTTCCAAATTAGTAAATTTGTCAAAATAACAATAAAAAATTTATATTAAATAATAATTGAAATTAAACAGATCATAATGCATTATTCTTCAGCTTATTAAATTTAAGATAAAATTATTATTAGCATTAGTTCTGCTTAGGTTGATATAGGTTTATTTAATTAGAAGATGGTGTAGGGAATGATTGAAACAATTAAAGATTATGTAAAAGATAGGAAATTGATTAAAGAGTTATTAATTAGTTATGGGGTATTTTTGTTATTTTACATATTTTGTATGCGAGCTGATAATTGTGAACAAGCTGGTAGTGCTGGTATGGTGATGATATTGGCATCAATTTGCTATTTATTTTTTTTTATTACCATGTTTATTAAATCAGCGAAAATGATCCTATTTGGTCCTAAAGATAATAAATCAACTTCATTTAAATCGTTAATTATTAAATTTTTATTATTTGTATTTGCCATTATATCGATTCTAGGACTGGGTACATTTTTATTCCGTATCAATTATTTAACTAAGGAAGATTTTGATAATGCTGTCTATTTATTTATTGATACAGATTATTTTCTAACTGATTTCTTTGTTTTTGTTATTATGTGGAGTTATATATTTGTATTCCCTTTCGTCATTTATTTTTTTATTCTTCTTATTTTAAAAGTGATGAAATTTTTTACTACATTCATAACACAAAAAATTAATAATAAGTCCATAAATCACTAGTGGTAATTGGTTGCGATTATTCACTTTATTTAGCTAATTGTAGGAATAATCGCATTATTACATTAAGTTAAAGAAAATAAAGTAGGTGCTTCTTTCAATTGAAAGGCATAAAATTTTGTATAATATAATTTTGCTAAAAACATAACATATGTGATAACTAGTTTGACTAGTCATTACTGTTTGTCTATATAAATCGATAATTATGGGCAAATATAACCATCTTTATCTGTTTTAATATAAGTTGTATCAGTTACCCATGTATTATTGAGTATTTTATGTCCTTTGCATTATGATGCAGACTCAATGTCTTTAAGTTTTTTGTTAATTTATCCTGCCTAGGTGTTAGTAAGTTTGCTGATAGAGAGACGAGCATCAGATAACGAATAATTTGCTGTTTGTTGTTTGAATTTGACACTCAAATTTTTGACTTTAGTATTTTCTCTTATGATTTTTATTTATATTTTGAAGGCAACTTCTGTCCAATTTGGGACGAGGAGAATATTATGGATAAATGATTAAAGTGGAAGAAAGCATAAAAATTTACTAACTCAAACGTTATCACCAATATTAATAATTCCACAAAAAGCTAAATGGCCATAAATATAACTTTATATTTTTATTGAAAATTTATTCCTATCTAAGGCTGAATTGTTTTCATCTTTACATTTCTTTACAAAAAATTCGCTAAAAAACTAGCCAACTATTTTTTTAATGGTTATACTTTTATCACTATAGGAAAACATGCTTATTAAATAAGCGAATAATTATAAAAATCTAAATAAAACAAATAATTACTTGACAGGTGAAATAAAATGCATTATTATTTTAGGCACAAGGCACAAGGCACAAGCACTGGCAAACCTACGCCTTAAATTTATCAAATAATTCTATCCGACGAGTTTTTGCTCGAAACTCATTTATATTTTCCAAATTATTTCTCAACTCATCATCGAAGTTGTCCCGAAAAATCTTGTTGGTGTTGGGGCTGTTATTATTGCCCTATTCATGGAGTTTAGATGCATTAGCTAGCACAAGTGGTCGAGCGAATAATTATCGTAGTGATGCCACAATATTACCAGAGGAACCATTACCAGATGAACCTTTTGTACCTGCTATTAGTTATGTAAGGCCAAATAAGGATTGGGGTACAGATCAATATGCAGGTCCTATTGACGCATGGAATACAAAAGAGGGATTTCCCATTCAATCAGATCCAAAATCTAATTTTCCAACCACAGGGGCTGATGGATTATTTTTTGATTTAGCGATAAAGGGAGTTGATCCAGATCAATTGACATGGACACCAGTCACGCATGATGGAATAACCGTCACCGTAAAAAGGACAATGACAAACGATAGATGGACTAAAGAAATGGTAACACGTGTTACTCTAAAGGGGCCAGAGGCTAGATTTCAATGGTATAATCCTTATCCAAGTCGAATTACTGTACCAAGGTTACCGTGGGAATTCGTATTAGTGGGGAGAGATAGAAGCGGTAATGAGATAGTAAGATATGCATTTGTATTACAAAAGTGGTTTGTTCACAGAGGAGATCAAGGAGCGTATTCTTTTCAGCAAGCTGATTGGTGTAGGGGGTTAGGATATCGTATACCACAGGTAAAGGATCTGACTAATGCTGTGTGTTTTGGTTTGAATACAGATAGGCGATGTAATGGAGCTGTCGGTGCTACGCCATCATCAACAGGTAATCATTATCAGCGCCGAATAGGGGCAGGATTTCTTACGGAATGGGGGCTGTTGGCCGGTTACTCTGGTACAAACTTCAACCGCTTCGGAGAGTACTGGACAGGTGATGATTCATTCGTTGTAAATGGAAATGGTAGCGTGATGGGTCTTTTTCCAAGTTTCTCCTCGTATGTGATTTGTACAACTCCTTAGCATTTAATTCTTAATCCTTGAGTGATAGGCTAATTAAAGAAAGCGCCTTCTGCTTAAGCAGAAGGCCACGAGTCGACAAAGAGGCTCCTTGTGCAAAGGTAAATCCAGTAAAACCCACTTATCCCAGCTAAAAAACGTCAGGGATTAGGTTGGTTTTATTATTTTCTATTTTAATTGTTTTAAAAAATAACGCCTCCATAATTTGCTCTAAAAATCCCCATTAAGTAGCTTGGTTATAAGATACCAGTAGGAACAAGCAAAATTGTACGTTAAAATAGCTCGCATTATTACAATAAATTACCAAGGAAATCGCATGACGACTGAAATGACAACACTCGACAAAATCAAAAAACAAATTGCCGATAACCCGATTATTTTATATATGAAAGGTTCGCCAAAATTGCCAAGCTGTGGCTTTTCGGCTCAGGCGGTGCAGGTTTTGTCGCAATGTGGTGAAGCGTTTGCTTACGTTGATATTTTACAAAACCCTGATATTCGTGCCGAATTACCTAAATTCGCTAATTGGCCAACGTTTCCACAATTATGGGTTGAAGGCGAATTAGTAGGTGGTTGTGATATTATGCTAGAGATGTTTCAAACAGGCGAACTGCAAACGCTTATTAAGCAAACTGCGGAAAAGTATAAATCCTAATTTAATGCAGTATGGTAAATTAAGCGCGCAAAATAGGCGCGCTTTTTTATTTTTGTAAATTAATACTGTTTACTCTTGAAATTGTTACTGTTCATATTGTTGTTTATTATCTAAATCTTTTTCGATTTTTGTATCTACATCGGAATCTGTAACAGCCAAAGGCCATCCTCCAAGTGATTTAAGTCGATTAACAATTTTACAAAAAAGTATTGCCGTTTTTTGTGTATCATATAGCGCACTGTGAGCTTGCTTATGATCGAATGTGATTTGCGCTGCTTGACAGGCTTTGGCGAGCACTGTTTGGCCAAAAACCAAACCACTGAGTGACGCAGTGTCAAAGGTAGCAAATGGGTGGAATGGGTTGCGTTTTATGCCTGTGCGTTCAGCAGCCGCCATTAAAAAACTATGATCAAAGTGTGCGTTATGAGCAACAATCACTGCTCGAGTACATTCACTAGCTTTTATGCCAGATCTAACCATTTTAAAAATTTCGTCTAAGGCGAGCTTTTCGTCAACACCGTCACGAAGTGGATTATCAGGATCGATGCCATTAAAAGCAAGGGCTGCTGGTTCTAAAATTGCACCACTAAATGGATTGACATTAAATTGTAAGGATTGATCTGGCTCTAGCCAACCATCTGGGGTCATTTTTAAGGTGATAGCGGCGATTTCTAAAATAGCGTTGAGTTTTGGATCGAATCCAGACGTTTCAATATCAATTACAACAGGATAAAACCCACGAAAGCGTTCACATAATTTGGCGTTTGGCACGTTAATTTTTCTTATCTATCAAAAAAGGTGTTATTATGCCATCTTTTAACCAGTTCGCCTAGCATTGGCTACAAGAGTTTGTATTCAATTTGTTAATCTTTGTAAAAAGCCAATACAGTAGTTTTATTCAAATTACATTAAACCAATGAGTAGGTGCGATTATTGGTTAAAGTGATTATAATCATCAATTATTATTAAATAATATTAAAATTGAGCGAATAATGCACAACTTTGAATTAGAACAGATTATTAATAACGAACTACAAATTAGTCGTTATCGTGACTATGCGCCAAATGGATTGCAAGTGCAGGGGCGCAAGCAAGTGAATAAAATTGTCACAGGCGTGACCGCTTGCCAGTTATTGTTAGATAAGGCGGTTGAATTAAAAGCTGACGCAGTTCTGGTTCATCATGGTTATTTTTGGAAGAGTGAACCACAAACCATTACAGGTATTAAATATCAAAGGATTAAAACACTGTTAACTAACGATATTAATTTATATGGTTATCACTTGCCATTAGATGGTCATGCTGTTTTGGGCAACAATATTGAACTGGCTAACTTATTGGGGATTTCAGTCGATAAACGCAATGACATTACCGATCTGCTTTTTACTGGTACATTAAACAAGCCACTTACTGCTTTACAATTTAAACAACAACTTGAGCAAGTATTACACAATAACCAACAACGTGTACTATTTTGTGGAGATAATGCTCCACAAGTTATTAATCGTATTGCATGGTGTAGTGGTGGAGGGCAAGATTATATTGAACAAGCAGCATTAATGGGAGTGGATGCTTTTTTTACTGGCGAAGTGTCTGAACGCACTATCCATATTGCACGTGAATATGGTATTAATTTTTATGCCGCTGGACACCATGCTACCGAACGTTACGGTATTAAAAAATTGGGTGAATGGTTAGCGAGCTGTTACGGTGTTGAGGTTATTTTTGTCGATATTGATAATCCTGTATAACAAAAGTTGAATTTAGTCTAGAAATATCGCATACTTATCCGCAGATTTTTATTCTTTACGTTGTGTTATAAACCAATTATATGAGAGGTCATTTTATGTTTACAGGAAGTCTGGTCGCACTTGTTACTCCCATGGATACAAAAGGAAACGTTGACCACGTAAGCTTAAAAAAATTGGTCGAATATCATATTGCAAATGGAACATCGGGTATTGTTTCGGTTGGTACAACAGGCGAATCAGCAACACTTGATCACCATGAGCATATTGATGTAATTAAAAGAACAATTGACTATGCTGATGGGCGCATTGCCATTATTGCTGGCACAGGCGCAAATGCAACGAAGGAGGCTATAGAATTAACCAGTAAGGTCGAAAATATTGGCGTCGTAGGCTGTTTAACGGTTGCACCTTATTATAATAAACCGACACAAGAAGGTATGTATCAGCACTTTAAAGCTATTGCCGAAAGTACGGAGTTGCCACAGATTTTATATAATGTACCAGGCCGTACGAGTAGTGATATCAAGCCTGAAACTGTTGGACGGTTAGCTAAAATCAAAAATATTGTTGCATTAAAAGATGCAACAGGCGATCTTTCGAGAGTTTATCCTACTCGAAAATTGGTTGGGCCTGATTTTAAATTATTGAGTGGTGATGATTCAACCTTTTTAGATTTTATGATTTTAGGTGGCGATGGCGTTATTTCTGTTACAGCTAATGTTGCAGCTAAGGCGGTTGCTACAGTTTGTCAGCTTGCGGCTAATAATCAAATTAAAGAAGCCCGCAATTTAAACGATACTTTAATGGCTTTACATCACAATTTGTTCATTGAACCCAATCCAACACCAGCTAAGTGGGCTTGTGCAAGATTAGGTTTAATGCAAAATGCAACAATTAGATTACCAATGGTCTCATTGAGCACATCGTCAATTCCTGCGGTTGAACAAGCGTTAAAAGACGCGAATTTATTGTAATATAACCTTTAATTTTAAAAGCAGATATTTATGTTAAATAGCACATTAAACAGAACATTAAACTTAACCTTATTTAAAGGTAACGTCATTAAAAAAACAGCTGTTTTAACCGTTGTGACTTCTTTATTTCTTGTTGGCTGTGGTAGTGATCAAAATTATAAGCGTGAAGTTGAAGGTAATGAAGATTACCTTAAATCACCTACGTTAAAACCGTTAATTATTCCTGAAGGTGTTTCGGTGCCTGCGGAAAGTGGCGATTTTTATGTTGTTAAAACTGAGGTTAAAGGCGAATTAGGTAAAAAGCTTGATATTAGACCGCCAATTTTACCGATCCCAACTATTCAAGATGCATTTGCGATTTATAATAACGGTTCGGTCACTTTTAATGTGCCATTAAGCAATAATGTCTGGGATCGTATTCCTAACAGCCTAAATAAGAAAAATATCTTTATCGCTAGCCGTGATAATAACAGCATTAAAACCAATAAAGCCTTTATGGTGCGTGCAGACGAAAATCGAGCCGTTGAAGCCACTTATTCAATGACACGAAACTTGGTAGGCGATACTGAAACAATCACCATTTCAATCACCTCATTAACCCGTGGTACTGAAGATTTAATTTCGCAACCAATTGAAGTGCAACGCTATGTTGTAAGTTTATTTAATGACATAATGGATGATGTTGCACCTGATTCAGTTCGGACTGTACCACGAAAAGCACAAGATAAAGAGGCTGAAAAAGAAAACGCCGAAGGCAAAAAACCAGCAACAGCAGTAAGCGGTGCAAATCAAGAGTAAGTTTGGAATTTAAGGAGCGAATAGCTCCTTAATTATTTATTGGCAATTGATATAAGGTTATAAACATGAAAAAGTTGGCTGAGCTTTATCGTGGTAAAGCTAAAACAGTATATACCACCGAAAACTCCGATTTATTAATTCTTGAGTTTCGTAATGATACATCGGCATTTGATGGCTTGCGTATTGAACAGTTAGATCGTAAAGGCATGGTTAATAATAAATTTAACTATTTTATTATGAGCAAATTGCGTGAAGCTGGCATTCCAACTCAAGTTGAAGCCTTATTATCTGACAATGAAGTGCTGGTTAAAAAGTTGCAAATGATACCTGTTGAGTGTGTGGTACGTAATCGAGCCGCGGGCTCTTTAGTTAAACGTTTAGGAGTTGAAGAAGGTAAAGTTTTAAATCCTCCTACGTTTGAATTATTCCTAAAAAACGATGCATTGCATGATCCAATGGTTAATGAATCACACTGCAAGGCTTTCGGTTGGGCTAGCGATGATCAACTTGCTAGAATGAAAGAACTTAGCTTTAAAATTAACACCATCTTGACTGATTTGTTTGATAAAGCAGGACTAATATTGGTTGATTACAAACTCGAATTTGGATTATTTAAAGGCGAAATCACTTTGGGTGATGAGTTTTCTCCTGATGGTTGTCGTTTGTGGGAAAAAGAGACAATGAAAAAAATGGACAAAGATCGCTTTCGCCAAGGTTTAGGGGGTGTGATTGAAGCCTATGAAGAAGTAGCAAAACGAATTGGTGTTCCTTTGTAATGTTCGCACAGTTTGATATCTCTTTTTTTCTACTTTTGGGGTTAGCGGCGCTTTGTTATTTAACACACAATAATACCGTGACATTTGCAGTGCTGTTATTGTTACTGTTTAAATTAACGCCGCTTGCCACTTATTTTCCGTTTTTAAATCAATATGGCTTAACAATTGGTATTGTTATTTTAACTGCCGCAATGATGGTGCCTTTAGCTGATGGCTCGTTAAAAATAGGCGATATTGCTAAATCATTTACCACTTGGCAATCTATATTAGCTATTTTTGTTGGAATTTTAGTATCGTGGCTAGGTACGCGAGGTATATCCCTCATTGGTGCGCACCCTACAATTATTAATGGTTTAATTATTGGTACGCTAATTGGTGTGGCTTTTTTCAAAGGTATTCCTGTTGGTCCTCTGATTGCTGCAGGTATTTTGTCGTTGTTAATTGGAAAAAGTTAACCTTATGCACAAGTATCCCAACAGCACAAGAACGCTATGGGTGTTACAGGGTGAAGCCACACAGTTATTCGAGCAACTTAGCCAGGCTATTTGCCATTACTCAGGTGATTGGTTAACGGTTACATCTCACTTTGAACTTTCTAGTTATTTACCCAATACATTAATTTCTGATGTAATACCGCCCAATCAAACTAAACAGTTGTTGGGACGGCAGTATCGACATGCTATTTTTGATGCAACGGTAGGATTTAATCTTGATGCCTTTGCTATGCTTGTTGGCACGTTAGTTAAAGGTAGTATATTGGTTTTATTATTGCCTAAGAATCTGTCTACTTGGCATGATCAAGATAGCTTACGCTGGAACGAAAGCCAAATGCCCATTAATGTGCCTAATTTCGTTGCCCATTTAATACAGACTTTAACTGAATTTGGTTTATCAATTTATCCTAAAATTTCATCAAAACAGGTTATATCCTCTAAGATATCCCTGCCTGAAGTTATTATTGATGACGTTTGTGATTTAGCCGAGCAACAAGCAACTTTAAAACAATTATTAAATAGCACTAAGCCTATTAACGTATTAGTCGCTAAACGTGGACGCGGTAAATCGGCACTAGCTGGATTATTTAGCCATTACCAACGTTGTATTGTGACAGCACCAAATAAATCAGCACTGACCACCTTTTTTGCTTTTGCTAAGTCCGATACCCCATTTTTTGCCCCAGATGAATTAATTGCTCAATCATGTATTACCGTTGCCGATTATTTAATTATTGATGAAGCTGCCATGATCCCACTTCCCATGCTGGAAAAATTGTTAAAACTAGCTAAAACAAATAACACTCGAGTATTATTAACAACGACTGCTGATGGGTATGAGGGCACAGGACAGGGCTTTTTGTTGAAATTGTTATCAAATAAAGCATATCAATATTTTCAGCTATTTAGCCCTATCCGCTGGCAGGCAGGCGATATGCTAGAGCAATTTAGCGATCGATTGTTACTTAATGGTTTATTAACACAGGGCGATAATTTTGATGCATGCCCATCATTAATCCAATATTCAAAAGTTGAACGTAATAATGTTGATATATTAAGGTCAATATTTTATTTATTGAAAGTAGCTCATTACCAAACTACGTTAGTTGATTTAAGACGTCTGTTTGATGCGCAAAATTTGACAATTTGGCAAGCGACAGCTAACAATAACCAAATAGCTGCTGCACTGACTGTTATTGAAGGTAACTTACCTGATAGTTTAATCACCGAAGTGTGGCAAGGTAAGCGTCGACCAAAAGGTAATTTAGTAGCACAGTCGTTAGTCGCCCACGCAGGTGAGCCGCAGGCGGCTAAATTGCGCTCAGTTCGGATTAATCGTATTGCGGTTATTAGTGCCTATCGGCGACGGAATATAGCAAGGCAACTTGTGCAAGCTATCTTTGAAGATGCCAAAGCTCAGAATATTGACTTTTTATCGGTTAGCTTTGCTTATACCCCGTCTAATTACCAATTTTGGATTGCTTGTGGGTTTGTTTTGGTGCACGTCAGTAGTCATAAACAGGCAAATAGTGGTAGTTATTCAGTTATGGCGCTAAAGCCATTAACTGATTCAGGGCGAAATCTAACCATTAAATTAAAACAAAAATTACATCGTAATGTTTATTGGCTCAAAGATATTATTGATTTACCATTTACTGAGATGATTGAAAGTAAGGATAAGTCACAACTAACACAAGATTTAGACGCCTACGATTTTGATGAACTAAATGGATTTGCTTACTATCATCGACCGTTTGAAGCCACTTATGCCACACTGTGTCGATTAGTTCGCTATAATCAAAAGCATCAACAATCGCAAAAACCACAATCACAACCACAGCAACAACTAACATTGCCTGTGTTATCAGCACTGATAAAAAGCAAAAACAATCAATCTTTGCTCATTAGTTCATATCAACTTGCAGGAAAAAATGCATTAATGCAAACCATCAAGCAAGAGATCAAAACATGGTTAGCAATTCATAGTTAGCGATTCATAGTTAGTAAATAATGGCAATAATGTGCTTTTTGACGAAAAAACCAATAATAAAGATAGCTGATTATCATTGCAGGTTACCAAGGGCTATGTTTACAATAGTTACCATGTTTAAGTTCAACTTAATTTTTACCCAACTAGTTTAAACTTAACTAGTTTCAACATAATTCGTTTTAATTAAAAAGGAATCGAATGTGACGCAAAATAAATTAGAAAACCAAGCACAACATCGCCATTCAAAAAAACAAACTCAAAAACCAAACAATCAACCCACAACAGGCATTGAGTATTTTTTTAAAGGCTGGTCATTGGCGTTTAGTCCAGGTATTAAGCGATTTGTTTTTTTACCATTAATTGCCAATGTTGTGATTATGTCAGCATTATTTTATTGGTTCTTTACGGCTATCTCGGGCATGGTTGATTGGGGAGTGTCGTATATGCCAAGTTGGTTGCATTGGCTTGGTTATATTATTGTTTTTATGGTTATTTTAGCTTTGGTTATTTTGTTTTGTTATTTCTTTAGTACGGTAACCAATATTATAGCGGCTCCGTTTAATGGCTTGTTAGCTGAACAAGTTGAAGCACAATTAACGGGGATTCCCGCAGCAGATATGTCGTGGATAAGTCTTATTAAGGATCTTCCTCGTATTTTTAGCCGTGAATTACAAAAACTAGTTAACTATTTATTATGGGCAATTCCGATACTGTTAACTTACTTTATTCCTGTTATTGGGCAATCAGTAACGCCAGTGGTTTGGTTTTTATTTACCGCTTGGCAAATTAATATCCAATATGCTGATTATGCCTTTGATAACCACAAAATTACTTTTCACCGTATGCGTGAATTACTCAAGCAAGATCGGGTAGATAATTTAACTTTTGGTATGATAGTCAGCTTTTTTACCATGGTGCCATTGCTTAATTTAATTGTTATGCCTATTGCGGTATGTGGCGCAACGGCAATGTGGGTTGATCGCTACCGTCATCAAGCCTTATTTGATAGTAGTAGCCAAGACTTTCGTTAAGCAGGGAGTTATTTTTTCTTCGTCGAATTTGTTGATGGCCAATCGTCGTCATCATCTTGATAAGGGATAGGTTTTATCCCTTTCTTTTTTTCAAGATACGCTTTATAACTTAGTCGATTCAGCGCCTTAATAGTATTAATAAAAATCCCAATTAAAATTACCACAATTATCCACCAGTAATCTTTAAGCCATTCCATCGTACTTCCTCTTAGATTAAAATCGCTATCTCCAAGTTATAATAGCTAGGCACAATAACAATTGTGCCACAATTATGCCAACAGTAATTTTTCCAATATGCGGTTATAAATTGCAGTTAAGGTAATTATATCTTTGCAGTTGGCGTTTTCGTTGACTTTGTGAATAGTCTTATTTAATACACCTAGTTCGATCACTTGACAGCCCATTTTAGCAATAAAGCGTCCATCCGACGTACCGCCGCTGGTCGATAGCTTAGTATCAATGTTGGTAAATTCCTTAATAGCACTTGCAGCAGCATTAGTTAAATCGCCTTGTGGCGTTAAAAAAGGATGCCCTGATAATCGCCAAGATAACGTATAGTTCAAATTATGTTTTTGTAAAATTTGCTCAACGCGCGCTTTAATTATCGTATCGGTCAATTCACTACTATAGCGAAAGTTAAATTGCACACTTAGATCACCCGGCACAACGTTTTCGGCACCTGTACCACCATTAATATTGGCAATTTGCATAGTTGTTTGAGGAAAATACTGATTGCCTTCATCCCAAACAGTGCTAACTAGTTCATTTAATGCAGGAGCAAAGCGATGGACAGGGTTATCGGCAAGGTGAGGATAGGCCACATGACCTTGAATACCATGCACAACTAAATTAGCTGTTAGTGAACCACGGCGACCGTTTTTAATTTGATCGCCAAGTACAGCATCGCTTGACGGTTCGCCCACGATACAATAATCAACACGTTCTTGACGTTTCATTAGCAAATCGACAACCTTAACAGTGCCATCGGTTGCATCGGCTTCTTCGTCCGATGTAATTAAAAAAGCTACTCGCCCAGCGTGATTTGGATGTTGCTTAACAAAATCTTCAGCCGCACAAACCATGGCAGCAACGCCACTTTTCATGTCAGATGCACCACGTCCATAAAGCACGCCTTGTTCATCAATGGTTGGCGAAAACGGAGGATAAAGCCATTTGCTTTCATCACCAGCAGGTACGACATCGGTATGTCCTGCAAACATTAAGGTTTTGCTGTTAGCTTCGCCATGATAAGCCCATAAGTTTTTGGTCTTTCCAATATTAACTTCTTCAATAGTAAAACCGAGCGGTTTTAGCCGTTCAATAATCATTTTTTGACAATTTTTATCGTCAGGACTTATTGATTTTTCGGCGATGAGTGCTTGAGTCAGTGCAATAACAGGTTCAGTCATAGTGGTCTCGATTTTTATTTAGATTGCGAAATAAATTGTGAATAAAGTTCCTCTGAAAAGCCCAACAATGCACGCTTCCCATCGATAAGCAAAGGGCGTTTTAAAATAGATGGATTGGCTAACATAATCTTTTTAGCCGTTTGAGCATTATTGACCTCAGCACGAATAGATTCATCTAACTTACGCCAAGTAGTACCTCGGGTATTGAGCAAGCTTTGCCAATCAACTAATTGTAAAAAATCATCCAACAGCTCGTCTGAAAGCCCGTTGGTTTTATAATTATGAAATTGATAGCTTACATGATGATCATCAAGCCAAGTAAAAGCTTTTTTCATCGTGTTGCAGTTTTTGATACCGTAGATGATGTACATAGTAGGTGATCCAACATTGAAAATAATAATAAAGATTATAACAGTTATCGGCCTGATGCGGCAAACTAAAGGGATTTATTTGTTTTAATTCATATTAATACTCATAGCTAATGTTAGTTGTTAATGCCAAATAGTCGCTAGTGAAAGCTTGAAATTTTAAATATTTTGGATGGTGAGTTAAGAAATGAATTTTTGAACAGATAATTTCACTCATTTTAAAAAGATCAAACTATTGCTAACCCTTTTTTTTTAACAATAAATAAAATCAAATAAAAACAACACACTAAAAAAGCTCTAAAAAAAAGGGTTTTCAAAAGCAAAAATCCTATTTGTCTTTTGCGAAACAAGGTTTATATTATATCGGTTTCTAGTTTACCGCCGAGTAGGCGGTTTAGAAACAGTAGTCATTTAGTCACTTTTTTTAATGGGAGTTTACCGCCGAGTAGGCGGTTTAGAAAATAAATTGTAATTGACTTATTGCTAAGTAACTGTTTACCGCCGAGTAGGCGGTTTAGAAAATAACGTCATCAGTGTAATGAACTAATTCAATGTTTACCGCCGAGTAGGCGGTTTAGAAATAGTCGCGCGTTAAACCATTCATCCGTTCGCTGTTTACCGCCGAGTAGGCGGTTTAGAAAAAATCGTTGCTTACAGAATTTGCATCAAATCCGTTTACCGCCGAGTAGGCGGTTTAGAAACGCTAAAAATGTAAGTTGTTGATTAATAAACAGTTTACCGCCGAGTAGGCGGTTTAGAAACCGATAATTAACGGAGAACAAGTTGAAATCATGTTTACCGCCGAGTAGGCGGTTTAGAAACAAAAAAAATGGCGTCTGTTTCAAAATTTGGCGTTTACCGCCGAGTAGGCGGTTTAGAAAAGCACACGGTTTTTATTGTTGACAATCTTGAAGTTTACCGCCGAGTAGGCGGTTTAGAAATCCATTTAACGGCAGCTCTTTAACACGAGCTTGTTTACCGCCGAGTAGGCGGTTTAGAAAGCACCCGTTTATGTTGATCTACCCGATAAACTGTTTACCGCCGAGTAGGCGGTTTAGAAAAAGCCTGATGGTTTAGACGGTGGTAAAATAGAGTTTACCGCCGAGTAGGCGGTTTAGAAAAATCTGTATAGCCGCTAATCAAACCAATATCAGTTTACCGCCGAGTAGGCGGTTTAGAAATGTTTGTTTACCAATGCATACAATGCACACGAGTTTACCGCCGAGTAGGCGGTTTAGAAAGTGTGGCAATTCTTGCATATCAGCATCTAAAAGTTTACCGCCGAGTAGGCGGTTTAGAAATGTTAGAACAACGAAACAATCTACCGTTTTGTGTTTACCGCCGAGTAGGCGGTTTAGAAACGAGAATGTAAATACACAAACACCAGCATTAAGTTTACCGCCGAGTAGGCGGTTTAGAAAATACTTATACGGTGACGCTAACAGTGTAGAAAGTTTACCGCCGAGTAGGCGGTTTAGAAATATATTCCTCGTTATGGTGAGCCTAAAGTCAGGTTTACCGCCGAGTAGGCGGTTTAGAAACACAATTCTACTTTTAGTCTATCGTGATATTCGTTTACCGCCGAGTAGGCGGTTTAGAAATTAGAATCTTCATTAAAATTAGAATTAGAATCGTTTACCGCCGAGTAGGCGGTTTAGAAAATATCAATGTTTGGGCTTGGTTTTTATATCTAGTTTACCGCCGAGTAGGCGGTTTAGAAATTGCCATTAAAATAACCTTTTTTGCGATTCTTGTTTACCGCCGAGTAGGCGGTTTAGAAAAATTATTCAGGGGCAAGAACGGCACGACTTCGGTTTACCGCCGAGTAGGCGGTTTAGAAATTGCGTGCTAAGACAAAAGCTAATTAGTAATGGTTTACCGCCGAGTAGGCGGTTTAGAAATCGCAAGGTTTACTTTGACAGACCGAAAAAAAGTTTACCGCCGAGTAGGCGGTTTAGAAAATTTTATTTATCTCCAGTCTATTCACTATCTAGTTTACCGCCGAGTAGGCGGTTTAGAAAAATTTCGGATATTTATTTTTATCAAATTTCCAGTTTACCGCCGAGTAGGCAGTTTAGAAATTGTTTTATCACTACTTGCTTTAAATCGATTAGTTCACTGCCGTGTAGACGGTATTTTGTATAAAAAATAGAAATTTCTGTATAACTGGTTGATTTTAATGAAAATAAAAAATTAAATAAAATCAATACTCTACCTGAACGATTTTATGGGCGTAATACATCCCATAACATGGTAAGGATTATATGTCCATTGGTTGTTAGGTAATTCACTAATTCCTTAGTTTAGAAATTATCACCAATATTCATTATTTTCACAAAAGTTAAGACTTACAAAACCTAACACCGTATTCTAATTAAAAAATTGCATAAAAAACTAGCCAAGTTTTTTTAAAATAGCTATACTTTAATCTCCTTAAAGGAATAGTTCATTAAACAATCAAATAAACATAAAAATTAAAATAAATCATTAATTTACTTGACAGGTGAGCCGTAATGCATTATCATTTTAAACACCAAACACCAAACACCAAACCTGGCAAAACTATGTCTTAAATTTATCAGATAAACACACTAGTTGGATTTTTAACCCCACCACGTTTATATCTTCAAAGTTATTTTTCAAATTATTATCAAAATTATTCCGAAAAGTTCCGTTAGTATTGATATTGTTATTATTGTCTTCTTTATGGAATGTACAGGCGAATGGCAAAAAGGTTCGAACGGGTAATCGTAGTGATGCAATACTGCTACCGTCGGCAGTTATCCATTATGCAAGGCCGAATCTATTTTTGGGTAATGACGAATACGCAGGTCCAGCTGACATATGGAATCCTAAGAAGGGCTTCCTAGTTCAATCAATCGATCCTAAATCATACAACCTCAATTTTCCAACTACAGGAGCGCATAATTTATATTTTGATTTACTTATAACAGGAATAGATGTGAGAGACTTGACATGGGAACCGGTCACGCATGAGGGAATTACAGCAACAGTGACAAATGTTGTAGCTAATAATGACTATTGGATTCCTTGGGAGGATTTTGCAAAAGTTGTCGCCCGTGTTAAGTTAACAGGTCCAGAGGCCAGAAATCAATGGGATAATCCAAATCCTAGCCGAATTGCTGTACCAAAGTTACCGCAAACGTTTGAGTTAGTGGGTAGAGATAGATATGGCATTGAGGTAGTAAAATATGGATTTGTGTTGAGGCAGTGGTTCGTCGTTCGGGATAATCCCAATGGATATGTTAATGGTAGACGTCATAATGACCAGTTAGCATGGTGTAATAATATAGGCTACCGGATGCCAAGGATCAGGGATTTAACTAACGCGGCAGGTCCTGTAGGCGCCAGCCCATCTTCATCAGATAATAATTACATGCGCTATATTGGTGCAGGCTTTTTTTCCGAGTGGGGCAGCATGTACGGCTACACTGGTGCTAGCTTTGTCGACAACCGCTACTGGACGAGCGATACCGACGACAACTACTGGATGAGCGATACCGACGACGACTACTGGACGGAAGCTGCTAAGGTTAAGGATAGCCACCCGTTCACTGTGGGCTCACACTTTGGCAACTTCTATGGGTACTTCCCGTTTTACAGCACTTATGTTGTTTGCTCCTTGGACCTTAGACCTTAGTCCTGAGGTCGCCGAGGCCAATATTTAGAAACACCTATTTTGATACTTTAACTATCATAAAATTGTTTACCGCCGTGTAGGCAGTTTAGAAAACCCACGAACAGTTTCTCCCCGCATTTCTGGCGTTCACTGCCGTGTAGGCGGTTTAGAAAAGTATTCAAATCAAAGCGCATTCATAGAGTGCGTTTACCGCCGAGTAGGTGGCATATAAATCAAAAAAGCCCTCAGACGAGGGCAGTGGATGTCTACCGACAGAATAGCTGGCTATGGTTATTAGCTGTGTTCAGAAATTTTATTGAACGCTTAAGCTAGTCATTAATAATCCATTATCAACAATATAAAATAAATATTAATAAATTAATTACAACATTTCTCAACAAAGTAACGCATAATTCGATTATCGACGGTTAGTTCGGGATGAAATGAGCAAGTCAAAATGTTATCTTGCTGCGCCATTACACAATGATTATCAATAAAAGCTAGCTGATTGACTTGCTCACCAGCTTTTGCAATATATGGAGCACGAATAAATACTGCTGGAATTTGCTCACCAATAGTTGGTATATCTAACATTGTCTCAAAGCTGTTAATTTGCCGACCAAAACCATTGCGTTCAACGCAAATATCCATCAAATCTAATAATTCGACTTCGTTATGAGTTGTCGTTTTGCCACAAAGCACTAGCCCAGCACAAGTACCTAAAATTCCTTTGCCTTGTTTAGCAAATTGTTGAATGGGCGCTAAAAGCCCATTTTGTTTAATTAATCGACTAATTGTGGTCGACTCTCCGCCGGGAATGATTAAACCATCTAAATTAGCTAATTGTTCCGGTTTCTGAACTAGTGTTGCTTGTACATTATCAATACTATTTAGCATCAAAATATGCTCACTAACTGCTCCTTGTAAGTTGAGCACACCAATGTACTTAACATTGCTTAGTTTGGATGATTTTGCCATTACCAACCTCGATCTTGCATTCTTTCTGATTGAGCAAGTGTGCTGATTTCAATGCCTTTCATGGCCTCGCCTAATCCTTTTGATAATTCGGCTAATCGTGGATAATCATCAAAATAAGTAGTAGCTTGCACAATGGCTTTGGCAAATTTTTCTGGATTTTGAGATTTAAAAATGCCCGATCCAACAAAAACACCATCAGCACCTAGTTGCATCATAAGTGCTGCATCGGCAGGGGTCGCAACGCCACCAGCGGCAAAATTCACAACTGGTAACTTACCTAGTTGTTTTACTTGTAATACAAGTTCATAAGGTGCGCCAATTTCTTTAGCAAAAGTCATTAGCTCATCTTTTGATTTTCCTGTTATCAAACGGATTTGCTCATTGACTTTACGTATATGGCGAACAGCTTCAACAATATTCCCTGTTCCTGGTTCGCCTTTGGTACGTAACATTGATGCTCCTTCACCAATTCGACGCAGTGCTTCACCCAAATCACGACAACCACAAACAAAAGGCACGGTAAATTCATCTTTAAGAAGATGGTACTGTTCATCGGCTGGGGTTAGTACTTCGCTTTCGTCAATATAATCAACCCCCATTGATTCTAAAATACGTGCTTCAACAATGTGGCCAATACGTGCTTTAGCCATAACAGGTATGCTAACAGCATTCATGACTTGTTCAACAATAGTAGGATCTGCCATTCGAGCGACACCGCCAGCTGCTCGAATATCTGATGGTACTCGCTCTAAAGCCATTACCGCAACTGCACCAGCTTGTTCGGCAATTTTAGCTTGTTCAGCATTAACAACATCCATAATTACGCCGCCTTTTTGCATTTGTGCCATACCACGTTTAACAGTCTGTGTTCCTGTAATTTGATTCATTTTTTACTCCTAGTTGAAAATTGGCCTTGTTTGAAAAGTATTATTCAAAAAGAAACAGTTAGACGAAACAGCCAATTGGACTATAATAAAGCCATCCAATTTTAGATTTGTTGGTGTTATTATAAAAATAGTTCAGATAGACTATTGATTTTATTTGATTTTTAATGCATTTTCTAAGAAAACAAGTGTCTAAAATAAAATATGTGGCAAAAACAAAAACTAACCCAATTTGAAGGATCACTTTTTCAACAATTGACTCACTTAATTGAACATTATATTGAGCAAGGAATTTTGATTGCTGGCGAAAAGTTACCTTCAGAAAGGGAGCTAGCTAAAATGTTACAGATTAACCGCTCAACTGTAGTACATGCACTGGAGCTGTTGACTGAACGAAGCATACTACTTCGACGTCGAGGCAGTGGCACTTATGTCAATAATAAAAAATGGGGCGTGCAAACCTATTCATCGATCAATTGGCGTTTACCAGCCCATTTTTATCGAGATAAAAAATCATTTTATCAACAAAAAGTGGCACAAGTGCGTGCGCAACAAGTGCATATTTGCGATCTGGCTAATGGTGATTTGCCAACTAATTTAATTCCCAAACTCCAGCTACCTGATACCTCGTTAAATGAATTGATTATGCATGAAAAAAACAGCGATGCATTACAATTAGGTTTACCATCGCTTAAAGCTCAAATTGCAACTTACATGCAAACTCAGTTTTCTATGCAAGTTGATATTAACGAAATTTTAATTACATCGGGCACGCAACAGTCGTTATTTCTTATTACACAGGGTTTACTTAAGCCAGGAGATGCAGTTGGAATTGAATCTCCTTCCTATTTTTACTCTTTACCTTTGTTTCAGGCTGCTGGATTACGTTTATATGGTATTGAATGTGATAATGAAGGTATTACCCTTGAAAGCCTATCAAATTGCGTACAACAACATCAAATAAAGTGGTTATTTTTGAATCCTATATTTCAAAACCCAATGGGCTTTGTTATGAGTAATAGACGAAAACAGGCAATTGTTGCATTTTGTCGTTCGCAATGTATAGGTATTGTTGAGGATGACGCCTATAGCAGTTTAGCGTTTAAACCAAATTTGCCAGTATTGCCCATAAAAAAATGGGATCAGCATAATCAAGTTATCTATTTAGGATCGCTATCAAAATATATAGGAGGAAATATTCGTATTGGGTGGATGGTGGCACCGCGTAATATTATCAAAAATCTGTCCAATATTCGGCAACACATTGATTCGGGGTTAAGTATATTGCCGCAATTATTAGCTCAAGAATATCTACAACATCATCACACTGTCCATCAACAACAGCTACGGCAAACGTTACAAATCAAAGCAGAGCAGTTAATGCATTGGTTGGATTGCTATTTCGGTGGTGAGATTACTTATCAACCTCCACTAGGTGGCTTTCATTTATATGCGCATTTACCTGTAAAAACGGTAGCGCAAGAATTAGCTGTGCTTAATAAACTGTTATCAAAAGGAGTGACGGTATCGCAAGGGGCTGACTTTGGCGATAACTTAGGGACAATTAGATTAAGTTATGGGCATTTTGAACAGCAAATAATCTCAAAAATATGATAAAAACACTTGCTTTTTTAGATAAAATAAAATTGATTTTTTGGTAGTTTAATATTTAATCTTTTTAATAAATATATTAATAATCAATTGATTGCAGAGTTATCAACAGGTTTATTCAGTACTTATTAAGTCATAAAGTGAATAAATATCTTAAGCCCCTTTTTTAATTATCCGCAAATAAACCACACTCAAAAAAGCTCAATAGGCAATTGAGCAAAATATCACCTTTTAACCAATTATTGAAATTAGTTTTTCCTTGTTATTTGCTTTTGTAACGCAATGCAAACAAATGAAAAATTTTTATAACATTATGATTAAATATAAAATCACTTATAAATAACATTAGGGATTAATTAAAAATTGGCTAATTGCTTACCTTTTTTTAACTATACTTTACCATTGAACCAAATATGTTAGTTTACTGTCACTATTCTAACTCGTTATAATTACAAGCATCAGGTGAAAACCATAAACGATATTAGGAGACTATTTTGCATCTTTCATCTAAGGCTTTTCGTATTTTAGGTATTATCGCTACAGTGGCGTCATTAGGGATGTATGTTTCTTATATTCCACAAATCATCGATAATTTGCATGGATTGAAAACAAACCCAATTCAACCATTGGCCGCTTCCATTAACTGCTCGCTATGGGTCTGCTATGGGCTGCTACAAGAAAAGAAAGATTGGCCACTAGCAATTGCTAATTCGCCAGGAGTAATTTTTGGGTTAATTGCTTTTTTTACTGCTCTATAATTTACATAATATCATTATGTAACAAGTAATCAGTTGCTCTTATATTATCGCTTTTTGGGTAGCATTTTTATTGTTTGAGTTCATAGTAAATTTCAACAAGAATTGTAAAAAAAGATTTTTTTTTGTTATCAAATTAACTCAAAAATTGTTCAGATTAATATTTAATCATTTAGAAAATTATTTAATAATTAAAATGTTATTGAGTTATTAACAGGTTTGTTAAATACTTATCAAATTGTACAGTGAATAAATCAAGTTAATCGATTTGCTTTAATATTACCGACAAAATGATAGATTTGTTGAAATTTGCAATTATGCTGGCAGATTATTTTTAAGTACATCTTAAAAGAAGATAGACAGACTAATAGATAGTTTTATAATGCATCCAAAAATCAAATAACCGTCAAAAGGGAAAGAAAATGAAAAAATTAATCGGTATATTTTTACTTAGTTTACCCATGTTGGCTGTAGCTTCAAATTGTGATGAAATTAGTGCTAATATTGCTGAAAAAATCAAAAACAACGGTGTTGATCCTTCACAATTTCAGTTAAAACTTGAACCATCTGATAAATCAGAACAACAAATTGAAGGTAAAATTGTTGGTTCATGCGATCGTGGTCAACAACGTATTGTTTATGTTCGTTTGGATGGTTTAGCAACGCAAACACAAACTCAGCCAGCTAATACAAAAGATGAAACTGAAAGCCGTAATGATAAAGCAGAACCATCAATAAACACCCCAACCGAATCAACACCAGTCGAAGGTAAATGACCCGTTAAAAATTAATTATGTAATTTTTGCAGAAAAATAGGGCGTAATGCCCTATATTTATATGTTTGTGACTAGAGCAAATGGCTATAATTTGCTTTAACCTCTTCGTCCCATACACTTGATTGTACTTGACCAATGTGTTTTTGTTGTAAAAGCAACATAACCAAACGCGATTGCCCAATTCCACCACCAATGGTTTGCAACAAATCGCCATTAATTAATGCTTTATGCCAAGCAAGCTCTAAACGATCTTCGTCATTTGTTAGTTTTAATTGACGTTTTAACGTTTCTGGATTGACACGAATCCCCATTGATGAAATTTCCAATGCGCTATGCAAAATTGGATTCCACACTAAAATATCGCCATTTAAGCCATTAGATCCTAAATCGTTTTCACTGCTCCAGTCATCATAATCAGGTGCACGAGCATCGTGCTTTTCATTATTTGATAATTTACCGCCAATACCAATTAAAAACACAGCTCCAAGCTCTTTAGTTATTGCGTTTTCACGCTCTTTTGGGGATAAATTTGGATAGCGTTTTAATAACTGCTCACTATCGATAAAGGTGATAGATTCGGGTAAAAATTGTGAAAGATGATACTGTTGTGAAACAATTTTTTCGGTCGCTTTAATGGCAGCATAAATATTTTCGACCGCTTGTTTTAGATAAGTTAAATTGCGATCTTCTGGACGAATTACTTTTTCCCAATCCCACTGATCAACATAAACTGAGTGAATTGGCGAAAGTTGCTCCTCGTCTGGGCGTAATGCTTTCATATTAGTGTAGATTCCTTCGCCAACTTTGAAATGGTGATCGCTCAAGATTTTACGTTTCCATTTAGCTAGTGAATGTACCACTTCATATTGTGCATTAGGTATTGCTTTTACCTTAACTTGCACTGCGTGCTCAGTACCTGAAAGGTTATCTTGAATACCATCGCCAACTTTACTTAGTAACGGAGCTTGCACTTCGATAAGTGATAAACGCTCGGCAAGTTGCTCAGCAAAAAATTGCTTAACAAAGCTAATTTGCTGTTGCTGCTCTTTAAATGATATCGTCATGTTTACGCTCTAATCATTTATTTAATTTTCAGTGTATCAGTAAAGTAAACTAGATGAGTGAATTTTGCAAGATGAAGATAGAAAGGTAAAGCATTGACTTGTTTAAATTGAATAAACGTTTGATTTTGCTAAAAAATAAAATTTAAAAACTTCAATAAAATCAATTGTCTACCTGAGCGATTTTAGAGCAAAACATACTTATAGCGCCATAAGGTTAATATGCTTGTCTTATCACAACATCAAAATGCATGATCACTAAGTTAGGTTAACACGCCAAACTGGCGGTTTTGTGTTTTGTCGGTTAGTAGTGATATTAAGTATTAAAAATAAAAAGTTAATTTATTATAAACTTAACATTATATTTTGCTAAAAAATTGACTTATTGCTAAAGCTGAATCATTTCTATCTTTACATTTCTTTACAAAAAAGTAAGCTCAAGAACTAGCCAACTATTTTTTTAACGGCTATACTTCCATCGATTTAGGAAAACAAGCTTATTTAACAAGCTAATAAATATAAAACAAAACAATAACAATAAAACAATAACAATAAAACAATAACAATAAAACAATAAAACAATGTACTTGATGGATGAATCATAATGCAATATCATTTTTGTCACAAGACTTGGCAAGCCTATGTCTTAAATTTATCGAATAATTTTATTCGGCGAGTGTTTGCTCAAAACTTATTTATATCTCTGAAATTATCTACAAAATCATTTTTAAAAATTCAATTGGTACTGGCGCCGTTGTTGTTACTGCCGTATTCATTGGAATCGCAAGCGTTATCGGCCACTACATCAAATACCATTCAAGGCACAGCCCCCTATTTAACGCTTGATGATGGTGTCACTAAAGAGACTAATATAGATAGCTTATTAGCTATTAAGTTATCTGACGGTCGAACATTTACACCACAAAATAATCCCTCATCACCGACAGCACCAATTAAGGTACCTGTAGAGTATACTTGGGGTAATATTAATATAATAGTTCCGCCATTAAGAGAGACGATCTATATGCCAGAGTTGGTGGAACAAGGTAAATTGCGTGATGATGATGGAGATCTTATAATGGCAGGTGGGGGTATCACTTTGTCTATATTGGATAAAAATGGTCAATGGATTAATTCTGATCGTAATAATGATAGTAGATTAACGATATGTGGTGCACCTTATGCAGTGAGATTAGATAGTTCAGATATCCAATTAACTACTATGTATGGTGACCCATCTTATAGTATACTCGAAGGAGGTTCGGTAACGTATTACATTAGTCCAAATACCCTCCCTCAAATCTGTTCTGTAAAGCCAAATCTCGCTGGTGGTCTGGATGGTCCAGGTGACATATGGAATTATAGGGACGGATTTTTCGTTCAATCAACTAATCCTGATTTATACAACCTAAATTTCCCGACCACGGGTGCGCACAATTTATATTTTGATTTACTCATAGGTGGAATAGATGAAAGTCAGTTGACTTGGTCGCCAGTTACACACGGGGGAATCACAGCGACAGTAACGAAAGAAGTGGTTACTAATGGGGGGGGTGAAAAAGTTGTAACGCGCGTTAAGTTGACAGGGCCAGCGGCAAGTGATAGTCAAAAAGAGTCAGATAGTCCAGGTCTAATTTCCGTGCCAAATTTACCACAGGTATTTGAATTAGAGGGTCGAGATAGTAGTGGTAATGTGGTAGTGAAATATGGATTTAAGTTAAAGCAGTGGTTTGTTGCACGAGGAAACAAGTTAGGGACATTTTCTGAGCAAGAATCTTGGTGTAATAGCATAGGTTATCGTCTGCCTCGGATAAGCGATTTAACTAATGCGAAATGTGGTATAGATGATAGTTTCCCATGTGTAGAAGACATAAATGGCGCTACTCCTTTATCAATAGGTAATTATCCTCAGAGACGAATAGGCGCTGGTTTATTTACCGAGTGGGGCGCACTGATTGATGGATATACCGATGCTGATTTCGGATACCAGCATTGGACGAGTGATATAATGGGAAGTAATCCGTTTCTTGTATACGAAGGCGTGGTTACTGGATCTTATGGGTTTTATGATGCTTCTGCTATTTGCACGTTTTAGTGGTTAGTTCAGTTTTAAAGCACAGGGATATTTATGGCGTTAATCAAGAACAATCTAGCCAAGAACTAAGCCGCTGCTCAATGGAGCATCGGCTGGCAAAACCAGTTGGCCTTAAGCTTTAATAACTTAAAACCAAAAAACGCCCCGACTAATAAGATTTAAAAATTTGCGCTTTTGTTATTAACCAGTTGTTATTAAACGACTGTTATTAAATAATAAAAGCGCTTTTCTTGAAAAATAAAGCCACAATAATAAAAAAGAATACAATCTATAACGCATTGATTTTAATTAAAAACATAGATTGGACTATGAAAGCAAATAGTCTGATTATTCTTTATTAACTACCTTATTATTAACGTATCAAACTCAAATTAAAGTAACACATCTTTGGAAAATAACCGTTTTAGGCGTAGTACAACAGAATACTTTAAAATGGCTGATTGTAGTAGCAAGGCAAAAAATTTTAATTACTAAGTAAATTCTATTTGCCAAAAAAATCGTTATTGTAGATTAATTACCCATGACGGCGATTGGAAAGGTTTCTCGAAAAAAACTGTGTCAATTGCTATTATAAATTACTATTATTAACAACTATCAAAAAAAGCTGAACATTGCTAAATGCTCAGCCCTGATTTTTTATACATCAAATACTTAACTTAATTTTTATAGTGGTATATTAGTTTATTAAACATTTTAGATTTGCTTTCTAAAATTAAAAAATATGCTTTTATTTAAATAATATGTTTGTTTTTAATGATATTGGATAGATTGTTCACTTTGCTCATCGTGTACTAAAAGTAGACAAGTATCACTTAATGATACGGCTTTTTGTAAACGTGCTTTGTCTTGTTCATTAAGGTTATTGATACAAGCAACTATATAGCTACAGGTTTTGTATTGTAAGACTTTTTCAATGGTTGATACTAGGTCTTCATTATTTAAATTTGCTAGATGAATCACTTTGTGTTTATCTAACCCTGCAGTATTAACCCATGAACGTTTTAACATTGGTCGGTCAGAAAGCCATAATTGCCATTTTTTAGCTTTATTAAGTGATTTTAATAAAGGGCGTTGTTGTTGTAATACTTGTTGAAAAGGGGACTCAAAATTAATAGCCATAAGTTGTTGTGTAGAATGTTCAATAAGCATAATAACCTCTGTACTGTTTTTCTATACAGTGTATATTAATACAGTATTTTAAGGTTGTAAACTCTATTTATGATTATTTTTTATGTGATTTATTAATTGAGTTATTTTAAGAACGCAAATATTGATACGATAAAATACCTAAATATGTCATTAAAACTGAACCAATTACATGAATCAATATTGTTGCTAAACCCCAATATATTCGACCGTCTTGTAAAAAGTTAACCACCTCGGCAGAAAAGCTTGAAAAAGTTGATAAGCCACCACAAAAACCTGTTATTACCAATAACCGCCATTCAGCAGAAAGGTTAGAGTGATTAAAAAAGGCAATTGCAAAGCCAATAATATAGCCAGCAACTAAATTAGATAGCAATGTACCTAGTGGAATAGTAAAAGCAATAACATTGAGTTTAAGTGATAAGAACCAACGCATTAATCCCCCCGCTACTGAACCGACAGAAATGGCTAAAATCAGTTTTAACATAATGATATATCCTTGACTATACTTTGAAATATGAATTTGTTATCGCTATAGATACTAAGTGATCGGAAAATATATAAAACGATCATACCAGTAGAAAATAGAAATAGGAAATCCTAATCAGATTGAGATAGAATATTCAATATTAAGAAAATTTGAGGTATATCTATGTTTACAGGCATTGTTCAAGGCGTTGGTCAGATTATTGATATTGTTGATCAAAATAAATTAAGAACATATAAAGTTAAATTACCGCATCAATTAACTAATAAAATTGAAATAGGGGCGTCGATTGCCAATGATGGATGTTGCTTAACAGTAACGAGGGTCGATAAAGATATCGTGTCGTTTGATATTATGGAAGAAACCCTTGCATTAACGACATTGGGTGATAAAAAAATCGATGATTTTGTGAATATTGAGCGTAGCGCTAAATATGGTGATGAAATTGGTGGTCATGTGATGTCAGGGCATATATCTTGCACTGCAACTATTGTTGATATTCAAAAAACTGCCACAAATTGTGAGATGACGTTACAATTGCCGAAAGAATTTATGAAATATGTATTATATAAGGGCTTTATTGGCATTGATGGTGCAAGCCTAACAATTGGGCAGGTAAAAGAAGATCGTTTTGCTATTCATTTAATCCCTGAAACGTTAGCTATTACCACGTTAGACGCTAAAAAAGTCGGAGATAAAGTTAATATCGAAATTGATTCCCAAACTCAAGCCATTGTTGATACAGTTGAACGGGTATTGGCAGCAAAAAATTGATAATATTTAATTTTGATTCTCGATTAATTTGAGAAAAATATTATTAGATTATTATCGAGTAACTGGTTTATTTTAATTAAGTATTTTCGTTAGTTTAACCTGAAATCAATGGTCTACCTGAATGTTTTATTAAAATAGGTAATAATCTTTTATAACGTTTGGAGACCTTTGATTAGTAGTTAAGGTATATCGACAATTTAATACCAACAAAATTTAATTTTATACTTGAATACTGTTTATATTTAAATGCTTTTTTTACTTAAACATATAGTTACCTGAAAGTTTTTGACAAGATTTTTAACATTTCCACCACAGACAAAAACAATTTAGTTCTTGTTGGTTTATTTTTATGCTTTGATTAGTGTTAATTAGGTTGAAGATGGTTATACTTTACCCGATTGGAGTATTTTTCCTTTTTTGCCACCCCATTGGTCATCAATAATGTAGTGAGCTGTGATTGGTACAAGTGCAGGTATAAAGGTAAATTTATAAAAAACTTCATCACCTTCGCAGATTTCATAATACAGTGAATATAATGGTGCATCTAATTGTAGGTTAATAGTAAATTTTTCTGTGGCAGAGGCAACCTCAATCGTATTTTTGGGATGTGTGTAAAAGGGAACAACAATGCATCGTTGGGTTTGGTTATCCATTGTAAAACTATCTGATAAGGTTAAAAAAACGTTTGCACCGAAAACATCATCAGGTAATGGGTCAAAAATGACATAATCCTTATGAATAACTGCACCTTGTGCAATATTTTGTTTACCCCATTGCGATAATTCTTCACTGTATGGTCTAGATCTGACTAAAATTTGACTATGAGATATTAATAAATCTACAACCTGTTGTTTGTTTTTCTCCATCAGAGATATTCCTTTACATACCATAAAATCATCAAATTAAATGTAGGAAATTGCCAGATTGTTAATATCAAATTATAAAAATAATTCGCAAATAATAATGTATAAGGCATTTACTTAAAATTGCTTTATGTGGTTTAACCATTTTGTAAAAATTAATAAGCCATCTAGGCTTTTGTTTTCTATTTTTCTTTTGGATTTTTGAATATTGGGTGATTATGCCATATCTTTGTTAAAGCATATATTACTTTTTCAGGTTTCTCATTTATTTTAGCCTCATGTGTTATTTGGCGTTATTTGTATGGGTAAAAACAATATAATAAATCTTATTTAGTTAAAATAAGATTTATTGGGTTATTTAATTCAATCACTATTTTGAAATCGGCACTTGATTCCACTATAAGAAAGTGATTTGGCAATTCAGTTGCATTAATGAATGGGTTTGATGTTTCGAAATAGATCACCCATTTTAAATCATCTTTAGGCGTTAAGTAGGCAATAAACCCTTCTGAACCATAACTTCCTTCACCTAAAAAGCATTGATTACCATTAGTTATGGTGATTTTTTTTGTGATATCTATATTAGTGATATTATCAGGATCTTTATCCAAAAAAAGATTAAGATTGAATGGTTTCCCTTTTTTAATTAATAATTGGGGATAAAACTGGGTTGAAAGGGATATCGATTCACCAGTAGAAAAGTAAATCCCGTCTTTTATAGGTAATGTTTGTTTATTCCATAACGCTAATATTTTTGTCATCTAAGCACTCTTTTATATGTTAATCTCCAAAAGCGTGGTTAATTTATTGCATAATCAAACCTAGATTTGATGCAAGTATTATAAATGTCTATTAGCTAATTTATACGGAATATTTGTTAACGTAGCTTTTTGTTTGTCGAATATTGCTTTATATTTGCTTAATGTTGAGTGATTAACTGCACTATAATGGTTTAGTTCATTATTTTGTGTGCCGTCATCTTCCCAATAGCATAATGGACAAACATCGTATTGTCCTTGATGAGTTAAGGTTAAATAATGGCAACAAGGGCATGCATGCAAGATATCTTCGTCCCCTATAATGGTAATAGGTTCACGGTATAAAGCACTAATATATTGTTTTAGATATTGATTAGAATAGCCTTTCAATTTAATGCCAACAAAATAGCCTAATAAAAATTGCTCAATGGCATCATCATAAATATTGTTATATGCTAAAGGTTGGCCTTCTTTATCAAGATAATTTGCAAAGAGTATATTTTCAATATCCTGTTTTGTGGATTGTGTAATCATTTCGATAGCTAACAGTGTTAAAGCAAGTTTTCGGCTGAGTGTTTTCATTGGGTTAATGTAAATAATGAAATGATAAATCGTCTAATTTATCAGATATATAGTTTTGTTACTATCTGGCTTTTTATTTTATGCTTATGATAAATGAAAAACAGGGACAATAAAAAGATAGAATGTTAAATATGGGAAAATTAAATATTGATCTTATTGATATTATTAACAATGGTGGCTTTTTGAAGTGCCTTTCTGCTTTAGCGAAAGATGCTTTTTTTCGACATTGCCGAATAGAAACAATGAAATCAGCCATTTTGTACACGGCTAAAATCGGGCTTTTTGATATAGAAGTAGGTGTTGATAAAAAAGAACATAGTGGCTATGAACTCATTAATTTATCTGAAGATAACCATAAATTTAGTGGTATCACTATCCATGATACTTATGGAATAATGAAAACAAATTTTAATGCTTTATTACCAGCTAATATTATCCAACTATTGCCTGAGCATACAGTAAACCATATAGATAATATAGAACAAATTGAAATCCACTTCTGTAGTGGAAGCACTATAATTTATCAGCAAGCTGACTTATCGCCTGCGGTGATATCCAGTACATTAAAGGGCGTCATTTTTTGAATTGGAATAATGTGTGATTTGTTTATCATCATCAATTAATATATGATTATTATTGATTATATAAGGAAAAAATAGAGATAACATTTCAAAAGAAGATCTCAAAATTTAATCAATTAAAATTGAGTTACATGAAAAAAGAAATGTTGCCCTTGATCTGTTGCGATACCCAAAAGGTAATAAAAAATGAACTCTATCGATATTATAAAAAGCTATTTGGCAGGCTCGCTTTCTCCGCAGGATTTTCAAAAAGAACTTTATTATAATAAGGATATTGAAGATCTTCTATCTGAAGAGCATCAAATTCCCCCCTATACCAGCAGATATAAAAACGCATTTTTATATCTTATTGAAATTGATATTTTATTGCCATCAGGTGAACTTGATAGTAAAGATTTACTTTCAAAGTTTCTCGCTAAAAGAAATATTAACTTCTCGTTAAATAATGAACATAAAAAAAAGTATGATCTATTTATGAAAATTCAGCCAAGCTGGTTAAATTTAACTGAACCATACTTTAATTTAATCATGAATAAACATCGGGATAAAGTTGGAGTTGAATTGGAAAGAGCGTTAAAATTAGAAATTAAGAAAGATTTTAAATTCTTAAAAAATAGACCTAAATGGCTTCAATCCCCAAACTGGCCAACCGTAGATAACAAACCGTTAATTTTTATAGGTCAATTAGATATAACCCAAATTAGCCATGATATATCCTATTTATATATATTTTTAGATGAAAATAAAAATACATATATGACTTTTGAGCAATCAACATAAACCAATAACTAACTAAAGAAATTCCACCATGCTATGATGAGCAAGTCAGTTTAGAGTGGAATAATGAAATAAATAAAGACGATGGTTGTGATGATGGCAGAAAATAGCCAGATACAATTTATTGTAAATAATAATTGGAGATTATGAATGAAAACTTTAAGAGGAATTGATAATTTGTTCCGTATTTATAAAAATTTGAATGAACCTTGGTCTTTTTTTGTAGAACCTGAATTTATAAATGAGATCAATTGCATTAAAAATGCCAATTATTACATTGCAGAGACGGAAGATGAATTTGATGAAATGGATGATTCACCTGATAAATATGATGCATGGTTAGAATATCCGACATTTCAAGCCATTATCGATAATAAACTTGAACATCATCCTAATGCTACAAAAAAAGATTTATTAGATGCTATTATTTATTACCTTGAAAATGATGATTTTTTTGATTAATCCAAAATGGGAGGGTCAAAAAAAGGTCTTTCCGTTTTTAAGCAAAAATCTGTAGTAGTAAAATTTACCGTTGTTAACCACATTAATGTAGTCTATTTAAAACAGTTTTTATCGCTAAAGAGAAATTATGAAAAAATTTTTAGAATTACTAAATAAACAAGGTATAAAATACCTCATTGAAGACAATACGATCACAGTTGATGGTAATTTAAATCTAAGAAATAAAGGAATTAAAGTATTACCTGAAAACTTGTTTGTTAACGGAGATTTGATTTTAACTTATACAAGAATTGAAGCACTACCTAAAAATTTTTCTGTTAGTGGTGATTTAGATTTAACAAATACAGAAATCAAAAAATTACCTGAAAATATACTTATTGGTGGCTATTTATATTTAACAAATACGGAAATCAAAGCATTACCTAAGAATTTTTCGATTAGTGGTAGTCTAAATTTAGCAAAAACAAACATAACAGCACTACCAGAAAACCTATCTGTCCAAGGTGATCTCAATTTAACAGTGACAAACATCAAAATGCTACCCGAAAACTTATCAGTTGGTGGGAATTTATACTTAGGATTTACAGAAATAGAAGCATTACCAGAACACTTTTCTATTAAAGGTGATTTGGATTTGAAATTTACCAAAATGACTAGGTTACCTGAATACTTATCCGTTGATGGTCACTTAAACATCGAATCGACAGAAATTCAAGAATTACCCGAAACTTTATCTGTTGGTCGTGGCATATATTTGGATATAGATCAAATACAGAATATAGCTTATCGTAAAACTAGCGAAGATAACTCGCAAATTATTTTTGCTTGTTGGGTTAATGGCGCATTTGCAATCCAAGCAATGGAATTTTTTGGTACACTTGCCGATTTTGAAAAAATGGTTGATGAAAACTATTCTGAAGAAAATGCGATAAAATACAAAAAAATGGCGAATGAATGTATCAAAGAGCTGAGTACAAAGCTTAATAAACCGTTACCGATAGTAAATTAAGATAAAATAAAAAACACTCTACCTTGATTAGTCCAATAAGATCGGCAAAATGACTACAATGCCGAATACTACCAAATAATGTGAACTGTCCTCATTTTAGTGGACAGTCATTTCAAATTATTCTTTCATTTTATTTTAAAATTTAATAGGTTATAAAAAAACATGGATATCAATATACTGTATTTCAATACTCTAATTTATACAAATTTTCAACATTGACATGATAATTATTATTACCTATGCTTACCAAACGTAAGCAAAAAATACGAGGACTAATTATGAAAGTATCAGCCAAAGAAATCGAAGCTATGTCAAATAAAGGCAGCAAGGAGAGATACATTTATTCTATAAAAAGAATTGTTGATAACGAAAAAGCTTGGGTTTTGGATTATGATGGTTTTGCCTTGAGTGGCATAAATGGTGACAATAGTGAAGTTCTTATATTATGGCCAGCTCGTGAATATGCTGCAAATTGTGCTATAGATGGTTGGGAGAATTACAAACCAAAAGCATTATCGCTTGATTATATAATGGATGATTTGTTGCCTAAATTATCATCAAAAGGGACTCAAGTCGGTATTTTCTCAGTTCCAGGTCTATCTAATACCCCAGTTGTTGATGCTGAAAGTTTACTGCTTGATTTAGAACACGAATGTAGTAATTATATGTAATTTTATATTAATATCAGAATAAGAATAAAATTATAACAACCTTTATTATTTATGCGAGATATAATGGAAAAGTTTTTGGAGTTATTAAACAAAAAAGGCGTAAAATACTGTATTAACGATAATAAAATCATAGTTAATAATAATTTAAATTTAACAAAAAAAGGAATTTGTGTATTACCCGATAATTTATTGATTAACGGCGATTTGGTTTTAGCTTATACAAAAATTGCAGCACTACCTAAAAATTTTTCTGTTAGCGGTGATTTAGATTTAACAGATTCAGCAATTCAATTATTACCCGACAATTTATCTGTAGGTGGTAGTTTATATTTATCGTTTACACATATCAAAGAACTGCCTAACAATCTATCTATTGGCGGTGATTTATATCTAGGAAATACAGACATTCAATCATTACCAGAAAATTTATCAATTGGTGGCGATTTAGATCTTGTCTTTTCAGAGCTCAAAGAATTACCTGATAACCTATCTATTGGTGGTAATTTAAATCTAGAAAATTCAGAAATTGAAATACTACCAAGAAATTTGTCGGTTGGTGGAGATTTATATTTAATCAATAGTCAGATCAACAAATTATCTGAAAACTTATTTGTTGGTGGCGATCTAGATTTAGCCTATACAAATATTCAATCATTACCTGAAGGCTTAACCGTCGGTGGTGATTTAGATTTAAGAAATACAAACATCAAACAACTACCCGAAAAATTTTCTGTTAGTGGTTATTTAAATTTAAGAAATACAAAAATCCAAACATTACCAGAACATTTATCTGTAGGCGGGTATTTAAGTCTAGCGAATACAGAAATTCAAGCATTGCCTAAAAATTTATTTGTTGGTGAACATTTAAATATACAGTCAACCAAAATCACATCATTACCCGAAAACTTATCTGTTGGTCGTGGCATATATTTGGATATAGATCAAATACAGAATATAGCTTATCGTAAAACTAGCGAAGATAACTCGCAAATTATTTTTGCTTGTTGGGTTAATGGCGCATTTGCAATCCAAGCAATGGAATTTTTTGGTACACTTGCCGATTTTGAAAAAATGGTTGATGAAAACTATTCTGAAGAAAATGCGATAAAATACAAAAAAATGGCGAATGAATGTATCAAAGAGTTAACTATAAAGCTTAATAAACCGTCACTGAGAGTAAATTAAGATAAGTTAAAAAAGCAAATCTTCTTAATTGACTCAATGATATCGCCAGATAAAGTAATATTATACCAATCACATTCTTCTATATGATTAGGTAATAAGCGCTTTAGATATTTACGATAATATTGTTGATTTAAAGCAATCTATTGTTTAAAACAAACTAAGCTGCTAAAAAATGAATATACAACATATAGAAACAGCTGATTGCAATATCTTGGATACTAAAATATTTTCTCATAAAATTAAGATATATTTTGCATCAGTTTACCAATTAGAGACAAAACAACACATAACTAATGTTTGTTTATCGATTTTTAATTGGTCATTTTTTGAAGCAAATGTTTTTATCGTTAATCATTTGAATAATCGCTTTGAACAGAAAACGTTATTCAAACATGAATTAGAGTTTTTTGAATATATTCAGAAAATATCGCTTGAACAAAATAATTTTATATTACAAGGATACAGTAAAAAATCTGGCAACTGGCTAGAGTATCGTTTCATAGATAGTGATTTTTGCTTGACCATGTTTTAACAAAAATATAGCTGCGCATGTAATAATTATGCAACCGTTTTTGTAACGCTATAAGCATTGATAAAAAAATAAATTAATTGTCTGACAAAAAGCTTAAGTGATCTATGGAATATAGGCTGTTATTTCTAGTGTCATAACACGTTTATTTGGGTATCAATGTAAAGGTACATAATCATGAAATCAAAAGATCAGCGCTTCCTATTCTTAATTGAAAATAAAACCGCCCCTTGGGGCGACTGGGGCGATATACTTTGGACAGGGTTAACACCTTGGGATGAAAATAAGCAGTCTATTGCTATCGAACGTACCGGACCTTTTACTCCAAAAGCTTATTTTTCAAGTAATAACTTTATTTTTACAAAAGAAATAAAGGAACTAATCGAAAATTCCTCATTAAAAGGCATTAAATTTTTGTATGAAATAGAAAAAAAGAAAATTATTAATCTTGATTGGACAAAATGGGATGTGAATAAAGATATAACTGATTATTTAGATGATCTATATGAACCAGTGGATTTAATTTTTGATGGCATTAATGATGTAAAATTAAATCAGGATATGCCAGATTATTACTTGTCTAGTATAGAAAGCCAAATTCATTTAAACAAAAATAAACTTATCGATATGCAAAACCCTTCGGAATATATTACTTTTGTTGGCAACGAACTTGATGATTCTGATTTTTTTATGGGAATTGAAATACTAGGCTGTTTTATTAGTGCAAGAGCCAAAAATTGGCTAGAAAAATATTGCCCTAACTGTTTTGACTACTATTTAATTAAACCTGACTAATAGTGGAAATATTCTAACTTAATTGCTTAATCTAAATAAAAGATAATCATATAATTTTTCTGCTAAAAAATTAGCATGCTCACTTTTTACGATTAAATTAAAAAAATAGTATTGGTTATACGAATCTTCAATTATAGGATCGGAAAGCATACAAAATTCGATGTAAGCTAAATATAATTTTTTTATATCATCAGAAATTTCTTCTAAAGAGATATGATAATTGCTTATATCATAAAAGATATTAGTGAATTTATGATTAATAATACTTAACTCTATAAAAGGAGCTTTATTTTTCTCACAAAATTCCCAATGAAGCGATTTTGTTTTATCATTTCTATAAATAAATTTCATTAAGGATCCCATCCTAGATTTTGTGAATTTGTTATTTAAAGGGTAAGGTTGATTCTGTCTCCGAATTCTAATAAACCGATTCATAGAAAATATTTCTTTATTTAAATCAGAAGAAGAATAGCTTATTACATTTACATACGCACTTGTATCATTTTATGCAATGTGGGTGATTTGATGTAAATACTTATATCTTGATAATTGCTACATCTATTCTTTTTGATGTTAGTATACAGCCAAATCAGAATGACAAAAACCTGTTACAAAATCCATTAATTCTAAAATAATATCTTCACTATTAGGATATGTTAAGTTTTGCAAGCACACATACATACAATTTTTGGACATGCCTTTGTTTTTAAAATAAACAAGTGATTTTCTAATGTCTAACAGGTCTTGTTTTTCAGATATTTTTTGTGTGATACAAGCTATAAATTCTTGTTGATAAAGCATGTTATTTTTCTTTTTTCTTCTTTTATACATTAATAATTACAGTTGCTGAACTATCTGAGAAAATATCGTTAATATATTTAATTAACAACGTGTTATCTAGTTCATTAAATTCAATAATAATTTTTTTAGCCTGTATTTGCTCGGTTTTATGTTTATTTATCTCTATGGTAAGTGTATTTTTTTTCAAAACGATACTTTTAACTGCTTTAGCTACTTCGATTTCGGTTAGATGAGTTTGAATACCTATTGATTCATCTACATCACCTTCATCTTCATCAAATCTAGATAATATTAAGTAATTGTTGGGAAATATTAGATCGTTGCTGATACCAATAATTAATACTTGATCTTCGGTATAACAGTTAATATTTGTTGCCAAGAATTTTATTTCATTATTTATCATATTATTAATATTCTGATTTTCTTAAATATCATTTTTCTTGGTAAGATTTATGTCAATTATAGTATTTATAAAATTTTGCTATTACTAATAAAGTGAGTTTAAACAAACCTAACAATTTAATATAACTTTATCTAATACCTTCTTGGTAATGATAGTGCTCAAGCATTTGTGCACTATTTTGTATACACCAATCATAACCACCAATATCTATCGGCATTTTAGTCAAAACGCCTGTTAATTTGTTAAGCTTTACCCAGTTATCTGCTTTTTCAAGGGACGAAAACACCGCAGATACCATTGAAATATTGTCTCTCTTAAAAACCCAAACCCAACTATATTCTTTCATACTATTTCACCTGTAATTCTTCTTTGTACTTTTCATGCTAATAATAAAAATGTTATAAACAATAATTTATGGGAACTGCTTGTATTGTTTATAATATTTTCTCAAATTACTGTAAACAATACGAGCAATTTCTATATTTTTTATTTGTACTGGAAGTTATTGTTTAGAGAGTTCAATTCAATAGAAGGATCATATTATTTTGTTAATGAATGATATCTTTGAGGTAATACGCTAATTTTTCCAGTCCCCAATAATACAAGACTAAATGCACTCAAAGCCATAAAAGCAGGATATTCCCAACCTCCACCTGTATTGCTAAATGATCAGCCATTTGTTGAATGAATAAAACTTATAACAATCATCTGAATAACAGTGAGTGAGCTGATTATACGAGTTAGAATTCCTAAAAGTAATAAAGCGCCACCAGCAATTTCAAAAGCAATTGTTAAATAACCAACAAATCCTGTAAATCCAATAGATTCAAAGTATTGAGCTGTACCAGAGGGGGTTAAAACAAGAAGTTTAGTTAACCCATGCGCCAAAAACATAATACCTAACGCTATACGTAATAAAAGTGATGCAATGTTGTTTAATCGATGTTTTAGTCGATGAGCTTAAAAATCATCCAAGATATGTTTGTTAAAAAATTGATCGTTTGGTATTTTAAATACTCTACAATATAAATATAATGTATACAAAACCGTACCCAATTAGGCTTGTGCTATTTAGGTAATAGAAGATGAATTTAATAAGGAATATAAAATGGGGTTATTTGCTCGCTTGTTTAGGCGTGGTGATAATGAAATCCAGCAATCAGATGACATCTTTGTGCCAAATTCTTCTATTGAAAATCCTTTATCTTTGATCGTTCTATTCAATGGCAAACTCTCTTTTAATCAACATAAATTATTAAAAACATTACGCAAAATTGATTCATCAATGAAAAATATTAGTTTGCAATCATCAATTGAGCAAATAGCTGATGAAGCTGATATACATGCAGTCTTTGGTAAGCACATTATTAAAATCGTTGGCTTTAATTCCCCTTGTTCTGCCGAAATTTTAGAACCTTGTATTGAAAGTAGTCAAAAAAGGCAAGATTTTAGACAACAAGTTTATCATCATCAAAGCCATATAATGTTGTACTATGTTGGCTTTGAAGAGGATTTAGTTGAACAATATGTTGCTCTAACACAGTTTGCTGTTGGATTTGAACATAGTGATATGTGCGCTCTTATTAATGCAAAAGCTCATCAAATTTTAGCAACTCATGTTGCCAGTGCACTGGCAACCGAACAAAAAGGCGTTTATTTGTTACGTAATTGTTTACCTTTATTTTTTATTGGATTTGAGGAATTTAATGTTGACCATTTTGATGGCGTATGGATGCGTACTTATGGTGCCGATGCTTTTGGTTTTCCTGATTTTGCTATATTAGCTAATAGTTATGAAGATGGAGAAAAGTATATGAACATGTTCAATATTTTATTGCTTTCTTTGCGGGATAGTGGGGCAATGATACGTGCAGGTCATACTACTGAAGATACTGAGGGCAAAAAAATGTTATTGCGTAATCCATTAGTACAAGAATCTTTTTTACAAAATGGTGGAACGGTATTGGTGATGGAATACTTTGTTGAGTAATCTTTAGTATAAATCAGATTTATTAATATAATGGTTAATATCCTTATTGATAATAATAGATTTTAGAAAAACTTAATATTAAGGAATAGTAAATGAATATTTTTTCACGCCTATTTGGCAAAAAAGCACAGCAACAACAAGCAAGCGGGAATCTGGTTGAAAATCCAGAGATTAAAGAACCGTTAGCATTAGGAGTCGTTTTTAAAGGACAATTTTGTTTTGATGAAAATAATTTATTAAATAAATTACGTAATATAGATTCTTCTATGAAAGATATCCAATGCCAACAGCCATTGGGGCAGTTAGATGATGGATGCTATATCTTAGTTGGTTGGGGAAAACACGTGATTAAGCTATTCGGTATCAATGCTCCATATCCTGCAGAGGTATTAGAAACTTGTGTTGCACCTGCACATTATAATCAGGATATCAAAGCGCAAATTCGCAATAATGATAGCCATTTAATTTTATATTATGTTGGGTATGAGCAAGATGTACTTGAGCAATACCTTGCTTTAACCCGTTTAGCAGCTGGTTTGGAGGAGTTTAATGCTTTAGCTGTGATTAACGGAAATGGACATACTTCGCTACCGATAAATACTATTCGCAAATTGGTTACAGATAAAGATGGAATTGATAGTTTACGCTATTGCTTACCCTCGTTCTTTTGTGGATTTGTGAAATATGAGGTAGAGGGTGTTAAAGGGGTATGGATGCGTACTTATGGTGCGGATATTTTTGGCTTGCCTGATTTTGCTGTATTAGCCAATAGCCATGATGAGGGGGAATATTATTTTGAAATGTTTGGCAATATCCTACAGTATTTGCGTGATAGCGGTGCAACAATGAGGCCAGGCGATACCATGGAGGTGGGTGATGATAAAATGATGTCATTACGCGCTCCACAAGATGATGAATACTTTTTGAAAGATCAAGGTCATGTTTTGGTGGTTGAAATAAATAGCAATAATGCAACTGCATAAATACTTAACTTGCCAGCAAAATTAATCTAATAAAATAAACGTCTATTTTTAAATAGTGCGTTTATTTTTTTATATTCATTTTATCACTTAATTTATTGCTTAATTTACTTATTGATAGTGCTAACCCATTATCAAAAATTTATTTTTTCATTGTGAGTACAATATCGCCAGAATTCAGCCTTACCTTTTCGCCATTATATTGGTACTCAGACCACAGTGAAGGGTTATCCGATTCACAGTCATTAATGATTCGATATTCACTATAACCTGTATTACAGCCCAAGATAGGTATAATCTCACCAACAGTTCTGTCAATATCATGTTCAGACAAGTAGGTAATTAATTTTTTGACTAATTCTAGTTTGTGTTTTAACTCTGAATTATCTTTATATGATGATTCAATAAAATCAATAATATCTAACATTTATAACCTTTATAAAAATGTAAAACCAAAAAAATGATTTGGGTCAAAAAGTAAATTACCGCAGTCTTGACCATTGACGTAACTTATACTCATTGAGGAGAAGGGTATTGATGAGTATGTTATATCGGTGATAATTACAGCCTGCTCAGTTTTGAATAATTGTGAATAAATTGACATCAATGAAAAATGGTCATCATCATCTAAAGTTAACCATGCTTTAATTTCTGTTAATTCATTATATTGTATAATACCTGCTTCACTGAGATATAACTCAAAAATAACTTCATCAATAATAAAATATAATCTGTCATAAAATGGGTGAAAAATCGGTAGGGTAGCATAATCAATATAGCCAGCGATCATTACATCCTTTAGTTCACCAAGCATTAATCTATCAAAAAACCCCTGCATGATTAATCTTTTTTTTACTTTGTACAATTAACTTAAAAAATGATTTTAACGATTCTGTTGTAATCAGCATATCAAGCTACTTCGAGCATCATCCAAAAGGCATCTATTATTTGATAAATAAAACTCACCGATTTCTTGCACATCTTTATCGTCACTTTGTAAAGCTAAAATAGCCAATTTTTTTGATAACTTCTGGCTAAATGAATTGAATAAATACATCAATATACCAAATGTTTCATAATTCTGTTGCCCTAAAATAGGTATAATATAATTCCAAAGATGTTTTTCTAGCCACTGTGTATTGATACTTAAAATAATCTCTTGGCATAATTTTGTATTGCCATCTAAATATTGCATAATGTTGATAATTTCAGGTAATAAGCTTATTTTGATTGCTTCTGGAAATTGTTTGATCAAGTGTAATAACAAGGGATCAAACTTTTGGGTTAAATGTGTTTTAATTAATTCAACGGCTTTAGGCTGATTAGCTAATAAATAGAGTTTATTTAATAAATTATCCTGTAGATTAATGCAGTCGATTAAAAGTTGATTTATATCATTGAATGAGTGCATATTTTGGGTTACCTGTTTTATCTATAATGCTGCTTAAGGTTTTATTTGGCAAAACCATATCCAATTATCATGATGAAAATAAAATGCAATATTGTTATCAGGGCAGATAAGTAGGCTATCATCATGAATATTATCTAGACAATGGGTTGATATTTCCATCCCATTGGTATAGGCATCATAATAATATCCTGATTTAATGGTATAGTGTTTTATAATTTGAGTAAATTTTTCAAAAGCATTGTTATCAATTCTTATACAATGGTGATTCAAATGTTTATCAAGATATTTGATATTATTGGTAAATTTCTGCCTCTTTCCATTAATGAGAAAGTGATATCGTTGTTTTTTATCTTTCTTTATAAAGTTGTTTATAAAAAAATTTAGATGATTCATAGTATATTGAATATCAAGTTATGATTTGACCTTTATATATTGCCATTTTATCTTAAAAAATACCTTTTAATTGCTTTTTTGATATTTTGATCTGTTTAGCGATGATTTCTACGTAGAATGAATCACTTTGAATAATGTAATGCCAATAGTCACCGCGATCATAATGTTGCCAATCAGGAAAATGGGATTGTCGTTCATTTTTTAATTGTTCAAGCCATGATGATTCTGGAATAATCCAATAACAAGTATTAAAATCATCACCATCACAATGGCTATAGTAAGCAAGCTGTTTGTTTCGTTCAAAACGCATTGCCCAAACATTAGAAAACTGAAATATACCCGTAAATTTAGAATACTTGGCAGGTTTATACCATATTTTACAATAGGCGGTTAACGTATCGCCTTTGGAATTTATGGCAATGTCATCGTTGGGGGCTTGCCAAAAAGGAAGTTCAATGGGATAGGCATGATCTTTGGCTTGTGAGTGTTGATAGATAATACTATGATTGATTAAGGTTGTTTGAATATGCTTTTCAACGTGGTAATTAGGAGATTTATCCTCTGTAATCATGAATGTAAGAATATAAGATGGATTAAGGACGATGTCAAAAGTACGATCAATTTTGTCATGAATTATTATAGTAAAATCATCTAACTTAGCTTTAGCAATACCACTATCATTTTTATAAGTAAATGTACAGTTAAAGGCTTTCGTAAGTTTGGCTAATAGTCGTTCAAATGAGCAATTCTCATCAATTAACAACCTTAACCATTTTGGGGGAGTGTTCATCTGTTCCTGCTTAGTACTATTACTTTGCGATTAATTTAAGCCTAAACTGGTAAAAATATTTGCCAGTTTATCAATAATATTTATCAATTTTAATCTTTCTGAGAAGGAATTGTTAGACTAATCTCATTTTTTATTATTTAAAATAGTATTATTAAACAATTATTTCAAATCGAAGATAATTTTGAAAGTGGTTGGTGGTTTTGCTATTTACTGTTTTGTTAAAGCTTTTATGCATATTTTTACATGGGATTAGGGTTTCTGTTAAATTTAAATTGCCATATAACAAATATGCGTAGATATTAATAATATAATGTTTCGATCAGAATAAAGTTTAACGAATTTCACTTCTCTTAAAAAAATAACAGCGCGATACATTAGTTGCGCTGTTATTGCTTATATTATTGTTAGTGTCGTTGAATTGATTTAAATCTTTCTGTCGTTTGTTTTAGTGCAATTTCTGTTGGTAAACGTTCCATTGAACTTGCTCCATAAAATCCATTACATTCAGGGCAATTTTTTAAAATATATTCAGCATCTTCAGGGGTAGCAATAGGACCACCATGACATAAAATAATAATGTCTGGGCGAATTGCTTTAGCCGCTTTTGCCCATTGATTGATTAGTAGCACACAGTCAGCTAGTTTTAATGCTGTTTCTGCACCAATACTCCCCCCCGTCGTTAGTCCCATATGAGGTACTAAAATATCTGCACCCGCTTTAGCCATATCGATCGCATTTTGTTCACTAAATACATAAGGTGTTGTAAGTAGATCTTTTTCATGTGCTTTGCGGATCATTTCGACTTCTAAAGCGTATCCCATTCCTGTTTCTTCTAGGTTTGCTCTGAAGTTGCCATCAATGAGTCCAACAGTTGGAAAGTTTTGCACGCCAGCAAATCCCGTTTCTTTTAATTTATCTAAAAATTGGTCAAATTGACAAAATGGATCTGTGCCATTTACACCCGCTAGTACTGGCGTATTTTTAACTACTGGTAATACTTCTTTAGCCATATCCATTACAATTTCGTTAGCATTGCCATAAGCAAGTAATCCTGCTAATGAACCTCTACCTGCCATACGGTAACGCCCTGAATTATAGATAACAATAAGATCGATACCACCAGCTTCTTCACATTTTGCTGATAATCCTGTACCAGCTCCACCACCAATAATTGGTTGACCTTTAGCTATCATGTCGTGGAATTTTTTTAACAATTGAGTGCGTTGACTACCCATAATATTCTCCAAATATTTATTTCATTATTTTTGTAAATTCATTGATGATAAGATCACAAAACTGCGGTGAGTTTATATGATAAGGGGTTTTTATTAACTTTCTTTTTTGAGTTTGAATAAAGGTTTTTTCAAATTCATCAATAAATGCTTGATTTGCTTTTGGTGACCAAAAAGCACCACCTTCAATATCTAAAGCAGAAAAACCACCTTCAGGAATAATAAAAGTGACATAACCTTGGCATTGATTAAGTTTATTTGCTATCCAATTAGCCATTTTTTGATTTTCTTCTGGCGTTGTTCGCATTAATGTCACTTGTGGATTATGTGGATAAAATAGGCGATCTTGATATTTTTGAGGAATAGTATCAGGGCTTGCAAAATTTACCATATCAAGTGCACCACACGATCCAATATAAGGTACTTGGCTTCTTGCAATGGCACCAAAACGATCTTCATCGCAGGCTAAAACACCGCCAAATAAATAATCACATACTTCCGTTGTTGTAATATCAAGCACACCGTGCAATAAATGGCTATCAGCTAGTTTTTCCATTGCTTTGCCACCACTGCCTGTTGCATGAAAAACCAAACAATCATATTGCCCGTTTAATTTAGTTGATACAGATTGAACACATTTAGTTGTGACACCAAACATAGTTAAACCAATTGCAGGCTTATCTTCAATCGTATCTTGGGTTTTAAATAGAATTGAGCCAGCAATAAAATTAGCTGCATTGGTTAAAACTTTCCTAGATATGACATTAATTCCAGCAATATCAGTAACTGAATACATCATTGCAATATCACTTGCACCGATATAACCAGAAATATCACCAGATGCCATTGTTGATACCATTAGTTTAGGAATTCCTACAGCTAATGATTGCATGGCTGGAGTAATTAATGCAGTTCCTCCCGAACCACCTAAACCTAGTATGGCTTCTACATCGTTTTGAGTCATCAGAAACAATTTGAAAGCTTCGGCCATTGCAACAATTGCTTTACCTCTATCGCCACAAAAAACAGCCTGTTTACCGTCTGGATGGTAACTAGCGACGGTTTCTGCTGTGATAGTTGCTAAATGATTAAATTGATGAGATTGTGTAGAAACATCAATAATTTTGCAGTTGAGATTTTTTAAATCAAGAATATTTTTAATATAAACGATTTCTTGCCCTTTGGTGTCTAATGTAGTAACCAAATAAATTGTACTAGTTGATGCCATTTATTACTCCTAAATGAGTTAATTAGGTAAATATTTGTAACAAAAGGGTGATTAATTGTCATACATTATATATCAAAAATGAGATTTAAGTCTCATTTTTTAGGAAATGATAAATTTTAACTAATTTATTAAAATGCAGTATCATATTTAAAATTACGATAAATTAAATATATTCCTAATGACTCAGAAAACTTTAGTATCGCACCCAACATATGTTGGCTTAAAAAAACGGACTTATGAGCGTTTAATTAATATTGCATTAGAAGCATTAGAACAAGGCTGTGAGCTTACCATAACTGAACTTGCTGATAAATCGGGTATATCTAGAGCAACAGCATACCGCTATTTTCCAACACAAAGTGCTCTAATTACAGCTGTGGTAGAAAGTTCATTAGAACCTATTTTTAGTTGGCAATCAAAAAAACAAAATGCAGAAGAACGTATTAATGATTTTTTAGCTTTTGCTTTTCCTCAAATGCTAAAGCATGAAGGGGCGCTACGTGCAGCATTAAGGGTTTCATTACAACAGTGGGCAACAGAACGGTCATCATTATCACCACAAACCGAAAAATTGGTACGAGGTAATCGTAAAGAAACTCTTACAACAATATTATCCCCACTCAAAGCTGAACTACCAAATGAGCTTTATGATAAAGTAGTTTATGCTATTTCAATTATTTACGGTTCTGAAATATTTATGGTACTCAAGGATATCTGGGGACTTGATGATCAAAATGTAATATCACTATCGCAATGGATAGCTAAAGCCATCATTCATCAAGCCAAACAAGAAGCATCGAAAATTTGATTGGAGCTCAAAAAGTCTATTCTTTAATTTTACTTATTCTTGTATATTAAAAAAATCAATAAGTTTACAGAAAATGGGATAACATAAAATAATGATTCATCCTTATCTAAATATTTGAAGTAGGACCTAATGAAAAAACTTGTTTTTATCTTTATTTTTTGTCTTTGTGGTTGTGCAAATAAGCAAACGCAAATTTTGCCTAGTAATGACACAATTATAAAATTAAAAGTTGAAAAAAGTGTAGGGATTATTGCTGAATCAAAGGAATACTCATATCAATTTACTAGTCCCGAAGCCATACTAGAACTTAAAAGCTACCATGATTTTTTAGCTGAAAATAAAGATGATATTGAAAGTGTATCAATTACATTTTATCAAGAAAATTTAAGTGATGAAATTGTTGCTCAATATAGTAATTTTATTCCTGAGCTAAAAGCCTTAAACAATAAAAAATTATTAGCGAAATATAAATCAAAATCGATTTTGAGAGATGGTTATTATCAAGTTCTATTTAAAACCAAAGGAAACTTCTATAAGCAATCCAATACATTATCTGATCAATATTTATTACCAGAATCAATTACTGTATTTGTTAAATCAAATCATGAAAAAGAATCAGATATTGACATCCAGGGCGATATGATTGGTTTGATTATATTTCCAATTTTTATTCCTATGGCGATGGTTGGTTGCTTAATTGGTCCTTGCTAAAAAGCCTGTAGAAAAACATCGGCAAGTTTACTCTCCATGGTTGAAATGATCCTTTAAAAATATCATTAGGCGTTTTCCCCAAAATCGATTTATGGGATTACCTGTATTATAAATATTAATAAATCCCTTAACTTGTCGGCATTAATCATAGACACCAATTTCTTCTGCTTTGGCTATTAACTCATCTTTGCAATTGTAACTATTCCCTTAAATAGTACAGTCAAAAAGTAGAAAATCCCCTTTTACTTTTTGAATGTTTTGAATTTTGATAGCCAATAATTGCCTTTATCATATACACAACCAATTAAAACATTTCCTTCGGTTTTGATTGTTAATTCGCGACTATAACAATATTGTTTTTCAAAAGACCAATTTATATCAGCAATATCAAGATATTTCATAATAAGTTCAAAACTTGTTTCAGAATATATGATTATATTATTCAATAAAGTAACTGGATGACGAGCTAAATCAAATCCTATTGAATATATCTTGGAATTAACAACCATTATTTCCAGTGAATCGTAAAAATAAGAAAAACCTTCACTTTTTTTAAATTTATCAAAATAATATTTTTTACCCAAATCTTTTTTTTGAAAAATAGAATATATTTCTTTCTCTGGTAATTCTACTTTTAATCCCAAATATATCCCAGTCCTAAGAAAATCAGTTAAATCCATTTATTTTCTCCAGTATTTTTAAAAATTTAACCAATTCAATTAATTAGATTCTCACCAAAATATTAGACAGAGCCCACCTTGATGATGTATATAATTATAATAGATTTCAATATATTCAAATAGTGCTTTGTTAGTCAGCTTCCTGTTTTTATAGTAACAATCATGAATAATATGGGGGTGAGTATATGAAAAAGTTTTCAACAACCGCATTATCAAAGCAGCTTCATCTTCGACTCATACTTTGCCTTAGTCCATATTGTAACAATCACTGTTTGAAACCGGCACTGTAATATTGGTTTTCTAAGTCACTGTGACTGGGCTCATTTTTAGGAAGATGTATTAAATATGGCATTTATTGAATATAAAACACGAAAATAAACAATATCATTATCTACGTTAGTTTTGTACTAAAAATAGGATATTTATAATCATTAAAATGTTAGTTGAAAGTTATGTTAAAACTGAGAATAAGAGGGGGTAGATAAAATAGTTAAGAACAAAGAGCTGAATATAGGGAAAACTGTACTCCCTTCACCATGCGGAGTGAAGGAGTATTTTACTAATTTGACAATATTCTTGGGTTAGGTCCGTATTGGTTTTCTCCTGAAGTTGGTTTTATTATTAAAGATGCACCTATTATAGCTCCTGGACAGAGAAGATAAACAAAACACCACAGACCGCTTGTACCTATATCATGTAATCGTCTAACATTGTAAGACAATATTGTAAGAAAAGTAACGATAAAAATTAACATTACACAAATTCCTAATATAGTACTTGGTAATATTTTGTCCATACTGAATAGCAGTACAAAAGAGAACCATACTAATATACATTGAATAAGAATAAAAAATCCAAACTCACTACGAGTTGAACGGCCTTTATAACGAAACATTTTTCTATAGCCATCAAGCCATGAATTAATTGCTTTACTCAACACTTAATACTCCTTATTTATTAAAATATTTGTAAATATATAATAAATTAAACGTTATCTCAAATATTTTATATTGATAATGTAATAGAAATAGCTAGAATAATTTAATAAAATTGATTTTCATCAATTAAATGCCTGCCACTATTATTTTTTGGTTTTGATAATATTGTTATTTATAATTAGTTTGTATTACTTATAGGTATTATCAATTTATTTATCAATAAGGTATATGTGTTTCATTAATTGGAACAAAATCACTTAATCCTATTCTCCATCGTTGTTCAACATATTCTAATAACTCATCGAAATTAGAAAAAACATATTGTTCAAATGAAGTTATTGATTGATTGAATGCACTATTATTATCCGTTAATGTGGGGTCTGCATAATATGTACGCAGCTTATATAAAAAAAACACTTCTTTCTCATCTATTATTGGTCTTATAAGTTGATCTATATAAAGTGAATACAAGGAAAATTCCCATTCGTCATCTTCTTCCTCAGGTTTCTCATATTCAATAGAATAAATCTCAATAAAACGAGTTTTATTTTCTTCCAATCTTTCAAAGAATTGACCTTTCATTTCATAGGGAAATGGATGGTAAGGATTATTGTATTTTCTCTTATTCATAATTAATAAAATATCCTAATAATTTCACCGCCATAGGATCGCTATAAGTATAAATCTGCAAATGCATGCCATTAGAATTCTGAGCTCCAATTTTCGCATTCCAACTAAAATCATCCTAATGATACGTTCCTTTGTACCTGTTTTATTTTGTACAGTTACAAGAGCCTTTTTGCATTTAGTTCACTGCATATTTTACTTCTAATTATCTATGATTTATTACAATTCCCCAACAATAGACCAAAACCTAATTAAAATTCATTAGGTGCACACAGATTCAAGCCAGCTAATAATCTAATCAGGTTTGCCAGAATAAAGCGTTCTATTTCCAGATCATTGTATCTGAAATTATTGTAATGTAAGCCAGTTTATTTGTCTAAATATTGTCCCTAATATCTGAGGTGTTGCTCTATGGATTCGTGTCCAATTTCCTTAATGTGCTTACTTCAAAGCTGATAGCTACATTCTGACAGTATTTCTCTATTAGCATCGGTCAGTTTTTCTGGACAGTTGTTTTAGTTGGAATAAGAGTAGTAATGTAAATTACTAAATTATGATGTAACTTTTTGATATTTTATAATTTTTAAATTAATGATTGTATTCTTGGTTTCCAGCCATTATTCCATTTGCTTTCAATTTCAGAAGAATAGTTTTTTATAGTATAATAATCATCCTTATCATGGTGAGAAATGAAACATTGGTCTACACATTGACAAATCCAAATTAAAAGGTTTTTTATATCAATATCATTTTTAACTAGATATAGATATTCTTCTGCATTTTTTATTGTAATTTCAATTAGATTGGCATGAAAAAAACCTATCTCAAATAATAAATAGCAAAAAGTATCTTTAATTGAATCATCTTTATTTTTTAACATTTTATTTTTTATATGTAAGTTCATTTCAACAATTCGGGTTCTTTCTTTTTGCTACTGTGGATTTATTTATTATTCATTAAGTGTACCATCAAAATTGAATATATCTTAGATTTTTCTAAAGATAAAATGTCCCATAATTATCTTTGTAAATCAATTACTATCAGTCGCGCTATTGTGGTATTAAGTCGTTGTACTTACTATTATCCAACTAAATTATTGGATGATTCAATGATTATTTTGATATTAAGTGATATAGCTGAAAAACATTTACGCTGGGGGGCTGAAATTTTTTATTGTATCGGAAAGCTCGCTATAAATAGAGTTGCAAACGTGTTTATTGGGTGTATTGTGAGTTAAAACTTAATTTTCAAATAAAGCGTAAAAAGCGTACTCTACCTCGAACACTAGAAAAGTAATCGTTATCCAACAAACAAGGTGAATGTTGGTCAATGAATTTGGATGATAGAAGTCGAAGCTAACGTTGTTTTAGTACGTAATTATTGATGACTTTAAAAGAGAAGTATTAGATATTGATACTACGGTGAGTTTATCAGCTGGTAGTGTTATTTACTATCTAGATAAACTGGTCAAATATCATGGTTATCCGAGCATACAAATCAAATTGACAATAAATATTTGATAATGTTGTCTTTTGTTACTTTTTTAAGAACTACAGCATATTCATCTTTAAAATATCCTATATCAGCTATTTCATCTTCCATATCTTGAATAAACCGTATCGGATCATAAAAATTGAACGTGCGTGTATTTCCATTTACTGTAATTTCAAAATTCAATATAACACCTTTAGATTCGCATTCAAATTGATACAAATCGTCATACCAATCAGGAAATATAATACTCATTAATCTAGTACCTTTTTTTTGATAGAGCAACCTGATAATCTTTTACATACATTGGATACGATGGAATGATATTGTAAATATCCCAAACTTAGTATACAATTCACGTAGAAAATTAAGCTGCTTGTTTTAGTTTTTTATACTCAATCGGTGTCATGTTATTTAATGTCTCATGCGGTCTTTCGGTGTTATAAATCGTTCAATATAGCCATTTTGATAAGGGCTACCGGGTTTGATGTAATCTATAATTATACCATGTTTTTGCCCAATTAGTAAACGTGTTTCCGGTGAATTCTGGCCCATTATCGACCCGTATTTTTAATGGATACCCATGATATTCAGCCAGTTTATCTAAGTAGCGGGTAATCCTTCCTGCTGGTAAGCTTACTGCAATATCAATCCCTAACGCCTCACGATTAAAGTCATCGATGACATTGAATGTTCTAAAGCGACGTTGATTACGACTACTGTCACACATAAAATCCATTATTAAATCCCCTTTTCTTTTATCATAGAGAATTTTCTACTTTTTTGTTGTACTATTTTAGGGGATAGTTACACAACTTGTTTGATTTCTATTTCAGATATATCTGTAGAATTGGAAATATTAACAAACAGCTTGGCAACTGATAAATAAAAATTTAATAAAATCAATACTCTACCTGATGGTTTTTATATCACCTAAAAAGACATGTTTATTGAGCAATTTTTAAAAAACTACACTTGCTTTTTTCTTAAATCAGCGGTTAGATATAACAGTGATAAGCATTGGGTTTATCACTAATTTATTAGGAGGACTTATAATGGTACAAAAATTTGCTCCATACGGTAGTGATGTTTCGTCTGGCACTTATAAGTGCGCTGACTGTGGCTATATTTATTCTAACCAAAGTAAGAAATCGTTACCTCCTTGCCCTGATTATAATAAAAAACCGCACAGCAAAAATGGTTGGTATATTATGTCTGGACAGGGTGATTCAGTTAAAGATCCTCATCCACATAAAAAGTAATTTTATTCAGTTAATGCTATTAAAAGGTAGCCAATATGGTTACCTTTTTTGATTGTATCGATTTAAAATGATATTTTTTAGTTGTCAGCAATTAATTGTGACGTATGTATAACGATATGACTATTAAGTATAAATATCAATTCTTTCATATAGTTATTTTATAAACCGCTTATTTTGTTGTGAATTTATTTGATTTGTTTTTCATTTAGATGTTTTTTATAATAAAATCAATATGACTGTTAAATCTAAAAGTAAGGAATATTGAAGTGAAAAAGCTAATGAAATTGGTAGTGTTACTTTCTGCTCTTTTTACAATTTCGAATGCGTATAGTGCTGAATTACCACCATCAGCAAACATAACTAAAGCTTTTGCTGATAGTGCAAAAAGGTCGATATTAGGTGAAGGTGGCGAATTTCCGGTTAAAGTGGATGCGGGTTATGAAATAACTAACATTTTTGGTAACCTTAATAATATTGTTTTTGAATATAATATGCCGACCGATAGCCAAAGTGTATCAATAGTAGACATTACAGAAAATATCAGGCTTGGGCTTAATGCTCAATTTTGTAATAAGCAAGACGTGATTGAAGTATTACGTGCTTATGATATTCGGTTTTTATTTCGTTTTCAATTCAATGATGATCGTAATGTGCCAGCAACGTTATCAATAGATGAAATTTGTAAAGAACAAAAATAAATAGGTTAAATTTATAGCTATTGTTGACACTTTATTTTGATATTATTATGTATAACAATGATTTTATAAGGCTTAATTAGCATGTTATATATTAAATAAGCTGTTTATATTATTGTATTAGATTGGGTGAATTGAAAAAGAAAAATAACAATAAGCTTTAAGAATAAATTAATTGAATATGCTCATACTTTGAACAACATTCAAATTGACTACCCTTTTGAAAATTATCCTAACTATCAGGTTATTAGACATAAAACTAATGCTAAATGGTTGGGGTTAATTATGTCAGTGGAAAAGAATAAGTTAGGTCTAAATTCAAAAGATATGGTGGAAATAATTAATGTTAAATCTGATCCTGAATTAATTTCTATAATAAAAATTAATTCAGATATATTACCCGCATATCATATGAATAAAAATCACTGGATCACAATAATGCTTGACGGTTCTGTGCCGTTTGAACAAATCGTAAGTTTATTAAACCATAGCTATGATTTAACTATTTAAAATATACGATATATTTTAAAAATACAAAATGGTATAGTTGCTTACACAACAGGTTAATTCAGAAACAAAAGCTTTGTATTATCTTTTATATAAACTATCTAATTAATGCTTTGAACGGTATAAATACTTTAGACTTTTAAAAGATAATTGGTTATTTAGTTTAGTATATATCTTTTAGATTTTTTTACCCACATTACTAAAAATAAAGTTCTACCTAAGCTAAATAAAATATAAGAAAGCCATAATCCATTATTTCCCCATATTGGTACACAGATATATTGTGATATCAGCCATAAAATTAAGGCAAGAATCATAGAATCACGAATAGAAGAAGTGTAACTGATCCCAGAAAAAACGCCATAATAGATAAGACCACCAGCAACCACAATAGGAAAGATAGTAAGCCAATATTGATATTGCAAACAGATTGTGATGATTTCGGTTTGATTGGTTAATAATTTAATAATTGTTGTATTAAATCCAAACCATAAAGCAATTAATATTAGAGGACAAATAATACAAGCTTGCAGTGACCAATGTAAGGTTTGATTATATAACTTAATATCTTTAGTACCTTTCGCCTTACCGCTAAATACGCTTGAGGCATTGGCAAACCCGTCAAACAAATAAGCCATTAAATAGTGAATTTGAAACAAAACGGCATTAGCAGCTAACACTTCGGTGCTAAAACTCGAACCAATCGAGATAAAATGGTTGGTAACGATTAATAAACAAATGGTACGAATCATCAAATTGGTATTAACTAAAATCACTCCTTTTAATGATTGCCAAGATAGTATCGATTTTAAATCAGTTTGTTGATTGGATTTCGGTAAATTACGATAAATAAACCAAATGCCTAACAAAGTACAAATTATTTGGGCAATTAGTGTTGCAAAGGCAACTCCCTGCACATTCCAATGAAAGCCCCAAACAAAAATTACTGCCATAATAATATTAAGCAGATTAATTAATACTTGTAGAAATAGCACAGCCTTTACTTTAGACATTCCCATTAACCAACCAACTAAAACGTAGTTGATAAGGACAAACGGTGCTCCCCAAATTAAGACAGAGAAATAAATATCCGCGTAATGCTTTACTTCTTCATTAGGTTTGATAATGTGCATTGAGGAAGAAAATATCATCTGTTGAAAAATAATAAAAATAATTCCTAAAAATATAGCTATAAATAAAGGGCGAATTAAAGATGCCCGCAACAGTAACGGGTCATCTAATGCTTGTGCTGCAAAACCAGTGGTACTAACTCGTAAAAAGCCAAAAAGCCAATAAATAGTATTAAAAATAACAGCGCCAACAGCAATGCCTGCAATAAAGGCTGGATTGGGTAAATGTCCAACCAATGCGGTATCGACCACGCCCAGTAATGGAGTTGTAATAGTTGAAATAATAAACGGAATAACTAGCGCTAAGTAATCTTTAAAACGATATTGTTTATTAACGATAGATTGAGTTGCCATAATTTAAAAACCTAAAATAGATTTAAGAAGTTGTTTAGAGTAAACATTATTAACCTGATTTAAATTGGCTATTTTATCAACTTGTTCGACAATCTGTCCTTGATAAAAGAAGATCACCCGATCGCAAAGATAAGTGATAGTCGCTAAATCATGTGTAATAAAAATGGTTGTTAAATTTAACTGTTTTTGCAGATCAACTAATAACGATAAAACTTGAGTTTGAACAGTAATATCAAGTGAACTTACTGCCTCGTCAAATAAAACAAATTTAGGTGAACAGGCAATTGCTCGTGCAATACAGATACGTTGTAATTGTCCACCACTCATTTCGTGGGGAAATCGATGATAAAATGATTCATTTAATCCTACTTGTTCTAATAGTTCAATTACTCGCTTTTTAAGTAGGCTTGCAGTAAGTTTGTCATAAATATAAATGGGTTCGGCAATAATTTCAGCAGCGGTAAAATAAGGGTTAACTGAAGTGTTGTAGTCTTGAAACACAGCGCTTATTTCTCGTCGCATTGGAGATTTTCGCCATGCACGTTGTCCTATATCTTGCCCATTAAAATAAATTTTGCCACTATCAGGTTTTTCAAGCCCCAAAATTAGTTTTCCAAGTGTACTTTTACCGCTTCCGCTTTCTCCTACAATACCTAAACATTCGCCTTGGTATAAAGACAAAGAAACATCTTTAATAATTGGCGTTTTTTTGCGATTAAATAAACCTTGATTAGGTTGTAAGAAAGATTTTTTGAGATTATTAATTTGTAATAACGGCGTCATTTAGATAGTCTCCAATCTATTTGGGTGGATAACGGCGTTAAATTTGGCTAATAACTGTTTACGAGTATCAATTAAGTAACGTGTATAATCATTTTTAGAATGATAAAAAATATGATCGCAACTACCTTGTTCTATAATCTGGCCTTGATTCATTACAATAATATGATCAGCGATATGGTGAATAACACTTAAATCATGCGAGATAAATATCATTGCTGTTTTCGATTTTTGTTTGATATTTTTTAATAATTGCAGAATATGAAGTTGACTAATAGAATCCAACGCTGTGGTTGGTTCATCGGCAATAATTAATTCAGGTTCAAGCATTAATGCTATTCCGATCATGATTCGTTGTAACATGCCACCACTTAACTGATGCGGGTATTTCTTAAAGATTTGTTTTGGATCATTAAGACCAATGTCAGCAATCATAGTTAATGTTTTTTCAATAGCTTGTTTTTTACTAATTGTCAGATGTGCCAATAACGTTTCAACCACTTGATTGCCAATACAATAAAGCGGATCAAAAGCATTCATTGGATGCTGTAGTATAGCCGAAATAGCATTGCCACGAATATGGCGTAATGTTTCATGGTTTTGTTTTAATAAATCACCATTTGATTGTAATGCTATTTTAGACTGTTTAGGGTTAAATAAAACTTTGCCTTGAACCGAAAAGTAGGGCTCTAATAAACCGATAATAGCTTTGCTAGTTAAACTTTTACCGCAGCCACTTTCGCCCACAATACCTAAACATTGATGATGCTCAAGGCAAAAGGAGATATCATTAAGCAGTGTTTTGCCATTATCCAGTGTTACAGTAAGATTCTTAACCTCAAGTAATTTATTATTCATGCTGTTTTTTCCTTAGGATCAAGAATGTCACGTAAACAATCGCCAAGCATATTAAATGCAGCAACCACAATTAATATTGCAATTCCGGGGTAGAGCATTTGCATAGGATGCTGCATCATAACGTTTTTTGCTTCACTTAGCATTAGTCCCCATTCTGGAGTTGGTGCTTGTATGCCAAGCCCTATGAAAGATAAAGCTGAAATATTTAAAATTACCCAACCAGTATCTAGTGTGGCTAACACAACTAACTCTGACATTACATTTGGTAATAAGTGACGGCGAATAATAAATGAATGTGGTGCGCCAATTGCTCGGGAAAATAAAATATAGTTTTTACGGCTATATTTGATAACCGAGCTGCGAATCATACGACTATACCAAGCCCATTTGACCATAATATTGGCAATAATAACGTTCTCAATACCCACACCAAGTACGCCTACAATAGCAAGAATCATTACTTGGCTAGGAAAAGAGAGCATAATATCGCATAAACGCATAATACACTCGTCAAGTTTACCTCGTTTATAACCTGAAATTAGGCCAATTATTGCACCAATAACAATGGTAATAATCATGGTTAATAATGACAAAAATAACGTGGAGCGAATGCCATAAAGTAGTCTTGAAAAAATATCACGTCCAAGATGATCACAACCTAACCAATGCTGAGCAGACATTGGGGCGTATTTACGAATAATACGTACTTTATTGGGATCAAATGGTGCAATATAAGGGGCTAAAATACCTAATATAATGATAGTTGTAATGATAATTAAACAACATAATGCAGTTTTATTTTTACAAACCTGCTTAAGTACATTCATGACAAACCACCATTATCACGTAAACGAGGATCTAGTAAATGCTGAATAACATCGACAATAAAATTACATACCACAAATAATATTGCCATAATTAAAATATAAGCTTGGATAACGGGGTAGTCTCGATTCATAATAGCTGCAATACATAACCGTCCAAGTCCTGGCCAGGAAAATATATATTCAACCACAAATGAGCCAGCAATTAATTGCGGAATTGTCATCCCTAATGCGGTAATAGTGGTATGTAACGAATTGATTAATACATGCTTAAGAATAATTGTTCGTTCTTTTAGTCCTCGGCTACGTGCATAAAAAACGGAGTAGTTACGCATGTTTTCTAGCATGTTATTACGAATAAAACGAATATAGGTTGAAATATAAACGAATGATAGCGTTAAAGTTGGTAGGATTAGATTTTGCCATGTGCCATATCCATTAGTTGGAAGTAAATCTAAATAATTAGCAAAAAACCAGATAAATAAAAGCCCCAGCCAGTAGCTCGGCATAGCCGTGCCTAAAAAAATTATAATACGTAAAATATGATCAAAAACTGAATTAACAAAAATGGCACATAAAATGCCTAAGATCAGACTAATAATCAACGTAAAAATAAATGAAGATAATGCTAAAAGCAGTGTTGGTTGTAAGCTTCGTATGATCTCATCTAATACTAGCCTATCTCGATGTACAAAAGAACGACCAAAATCAAGTTGAAAAACGTTATATAACCAACTGATGTAACGGTTCCAAAATGGTTCATTTAAACCTAACTCTAGGCGCATACTTTCAATAGCATCAGGCGTGGGCATAATTTCATTTAAACGTAATGCTACTTCAGCAGGATCAGAAGGGGCTAAATTAATAAGTAGAAAAGCGATAAACGAGATACCGATAATAATCGGTATCATCATAATTAAACGTTTAAAAAAGTAATTTAACATTATTACTAACTAACAAAATAAATTAAAAATGCATTTTCTCAAAGGGAATGTCAAACTGCGAAGGAGCAAATTCAATACCTTTTAGTGATTTTATGGCGATAGCTCGGTTGCGTTCATAAGTTAACGGAATATAGACCGCTTGGTTATGCAATGTTTCAAGCACATAACGGTAAAGATCTTGACGTTCTTTTTCATCAGTTGAAATTAATGCTTTACTAATGCTTGCATCAATTTGAGCTTTCTCTTTCAATCCTTGTTGTGCCATATAATCACCATATACTGGTAATTTCATGCCAGACATAAAAGATTGTGGGTCATAAGGCATTCCCCAAGAAATATCAAATACCATATCAAAATCACCAGTTTTTTGGCGATCACGATAACCTTGTTCTTCTTCTCCATGAATGTTAAGTTTTAAACCAACCTGTTCAAACTCATCTTGCATATATTGTGCGATAGTTTTTTGAGATGCAGTATTGCTATCATAATAAAGAGTTATTTCAAATGATTTGCCATCTTTTTGACGGTAATTCTGACCTTTTTGTTTTAGCCAACCTGCTTTATCAAGTAGTTCTTCGGCTAATTTAATATTATATTCGTAAGGTTTTAACCCAATATTTGCATAAGGAATATTAGTAGCCATTAATGTATCAGCTGGCGCTTCGCTACCATTGAAGATACCTTCCGAAATATCTTTTTTATTTATGATATGTTCGATTGCTCGGCGCACATTAGCATCGCTTAAAGCGGGTCGAGTGGTATTCATCAATACGATACGGCTTGATACAGGTTTTGACATTAATGTTTGAAATTTATCAATTTCTGAAAAACGTTCAAATGAATCGGCATCCACCATATTTTTACCATAAATTAAATCAATTTCACCTTTTTCAAGTGCCATTAAACGGCTTTGGTTGTCTGCTATAACTTTCATGGTAACAGTTTTCAGTTTTGGTTGCTCACCCCAATAGTTAGGATTTGCGTTAAAAACAGCATACTGATCTTTTTTATGATCACCTAAAATATAAGGGCCTGTACCAATATAAGATTTAACGCCATTTTTTGTTTCACCATCGATCATTGAATTCGGTGAAATAAAGCGCATGGGTCTGGTTACTGCAATTTCAATCAAAAACGGGTAGTAAGGCTCTGACAGATTAACTTGAAGAGTATAATCATCTACCGCTTTGACTTCAGTAATTAAACGTACCATTTCAAGCCATGTATGGCGCACTTTATTTGACAGGACAGCATCCCAGTTTAATTTTGCACTGTGAGCATCGAATTTAACACCATCACTAAAGGTAACATCTTTTCTCAGTTTAAACGTATAGGTTTTTCCTTGGTTTGTAATAGTCCAGCTTTCGGCAAGCCAAGGAGAAAATGTGCCATCTTGATTATAATGAACAAGCGACTCATAGAGCATATTTTGAGCCCACATTTCACCTCCATAAAGGTGTGGATTCAAATCGCGTATATCTCGGAAGTTTGCAAAAGTGATATCATCTTTTGCAAAACAATTAAAGCTAAAAAGCGATAAAATTGAGACAATTAATAACTTTTTAATGTGGCTAAAGTTTAAAAGCATGTTTAATCCAGTAAATTATTATTAAAGAGTCAAATATTAACATAATTGCAAATGATAATAAATATCATTTATCTATCTTAATAGGTAAACACAATTCAAATCAATACTCTTTTTTATAACATATTTATATATTAAAGGTGCTCCAATAATCTTAAGTAAAGATTTGTGTAATATTTTAAAATTTGGATTAGTATACATAATAGTCGATAAGTAAATTTACAAAATAATCAAACAAATATTATTGAATTGCTTTATAATGCATATGAATAATTTATTTTTTGTTTATTTAGGATACATTTCATGTCATTTGGCTCTCTTGGTTTAGATACTGAGATTTTAAAAGCAATTCAAGAACAAAACTATACCGATCCAACTCCCATTCAACAACAAGCTATACCTGTAATCTTATCTGGTAAAGACCTTATGGCGAGTGCACAAACAGGAACAGGTAAAACGGCAGGGTTTGGTTTACCAATATTACAAAAGCTTATTGAACAGCAAGCAAAAGAAGCTAATAATCCAAAATCTAAAAAAGGCAAACGTCCTTTATATGCCTTGATTTTAGCCCCAACGCGTGAGCTGGCTGCGCAAATAGGTGAAAATATTCGCGATTATAGTCGTTATTTGCCCATTCGTTCATTAGTAGTTTTTGGTGGAGTGAGTATTAATCCACAAATGATGAAATTGCGTGGTGGTGTGGATATTTTAATTGCAACACCAGGGCGATTGCTTGATTTACAGCAAAAAAATGCGGTGGATCTGTCAACGATTAAAATACTGGTGTTGGACGAAGCTGATCGCATGTTAGATATGGGATTTATACATGATATTCGTCGTGTGATTGCCAAGCTACCTAAAAAACGGCAAAATTTAATGTTTTCGGCAACTTTTTCGGATGAAATAAAAGTTTTGGCTCAATCTATTTTGCAGTCACCTGAATCTGTTGCTGTAGCAAAAACCAATAGTGCTTCAGATCAAATTACTCAATATGTTCATCGAGTTGATAAACGTCGTAAGCGTGAGCTACTGTCTTATTTAATCGGTAAAAATCAGTGGCAACAAGTGTTAATTTTTACACGAACCAAATATGGTGCAAATCATTTAGCGGAACAATTAACGAAAGATGGCATTAAATCAGCAGCTATTCATGGGAATAAAAGCCAAGGAGCTCGTACAAAAGCATTAGCTGATTTTAAAAGCGGACAAATTAGGGCATTGGTTGCCACAGATATTGCCGCTCGAGGTCTTGATATAGAGTTATTACCTTACGTTGTTAATTATGAGCTCCCTCAAGTTGCTGAGGATTATGTTCATCGTATTGGTCGAACAGGTCGAGCGCAGAATCAAGGGCAAGCTCTCTCGCTTGTGTGCATTGATGAATTGCCACAATTAAAAGCAATTGAAAAATTAATTAAAAAAAAGATTCCAGAATTAACAACCAAAGGGTTTGAAGTTGATCCAAAAATTAAAGCTGAACCTGTAAAAAAATCGCCACCAAGGCGTGCGCCAGCAAAAAAAAGAAGTTCATCTTCAAATCGATCGTCGCAATCCAATCAAAATGGTGTGAAAACTTCCAATAAACATAATCACACTAAAAATAAGCAAACTTATATTTAATAAGAAGGAAATTATTATGGTAAATCGCAGCAGACGTTTACGAAAAAAATTACACATTGAAGAGTTTAAAGAATTAGGTTTTACCGTTAGTTGGTCGTTTGAAGAAGGTACAACTGAAGAAACTTTAGATAATATTGTCGATCAGTTTATTCTTGAGGCTGTTCAACCTAATGGTTTAGCTTATGAGGGTAGTGGTTATTTAAATTGGAAAGGGATTATTTGCACCCAAAAACTAGGCAATTGTACCGAAGAACATCGTGACATTGTCACAAAATGGCTAAACGAACACGGTCTAAAAAGTGTTAAAACTAGCCCACTTATCGATATTTGGTGGGATGAATTAGAATTCTAATCTATTGGTGATCTCTAAATAGAAAATAGTCACTGGTGTGGCTATTCAAGTACAATATAGTATTTCGGTAAGGAGTACTTATATAATGAACGAAGGTACTATTTTTAAACTTGATAAAAAGTATACGCCTTTTTTATTCAAAGCGATAGAAGCAGCAAAGAAAAGCGAATTTGTGACCAAATATAAATACGATATCGATCATTTTTATATATCTTTTAATAATTATATAAGAATAAATAATGGATTTAGCTGTTATACAATAAGTTTTTATTCGAAAGAGATAACGCAAGATAATTGGATGGACATTGGGGCAGGCGGAATAGTTATAGATGATATAAATGTTGATATAGATATTGATTCTGGCGATGTTATTTCCATTTATGCAAGCCGTTAACATAAATAAGAATTTATAAAAATTATTGGTATATAAAAATAATTACATTAGCGGTTATATTATAGCTACTAAAATTTTTTAAATTATTTAATAGTAAATCGCTTTATATATTGGTACAGCTATTTTTTTCAATGATAGATTATCAACGGATGATATTACAACTTTAATATGCATTGCTTTTTTATAATTTTCTTTCCAACTGTAAGTAAAAGATATCCAAGCTAATATTTACAAATCTTAACAAAAAGGTCAGCATTTTATATTTAAATGATGTTATTTTTTATTTACAATATAGGCTTGTTTTAGTGAGTTACTATATTTCTTTTTTATCTAAAACAAAAATGATTTTATAAAAATTAATCGATACACTATATAAAAATATTATATTAAACAATTACTTGAAATATTGAATAGGTTATGGTAGAATGAAAAAAGAAGCAACACAACACAACACAACACAACACAACATTAATTTATTCTTTGTGTAAAAAAATATTATCAAGTAAATTCCTCAAAAATTCATTCTTTGTTTATAAAAATTGCCATAAATACATTATTTATTATCTTAGATTGATAAAAATACGAAAAATTCAGATGATAAATTTCATCTTTTTTATCTTTATGACATTATTGACCATTACTAATAGTTATGCTGCTTTATCTGCAAAGACAATAAAAACAATTGAAGGTTCAGCCCCTTATATAAAATTAAATGGCTCTGCTATTAATGAACTGGCTGATTTATTGAGTTTTCAAAAACCTGATAGTTCCTCTAATTATGTAGTAATTTATCCATCGATAAATAAAGTAATTTATGCGCATAATGGGGACAAATTTAATCAATTTATTACAAAAGTTGTTGCTGATGGACAACCAAAACGTTTATCAAATATTGTGGGAGTAAGTTATGGTGATGATGATGGTGATTTCGCTCATTCAACTATGGGAATAACAGGTACATTAACTGCTACTTGGCGCTATCGACAGTCAGATGGTACGATAAGAACGTTATCTGCTGATGAATTAAAAAACAAATTAGATTCATGCCAAAGCCCATATCAATTGACGATTAGCGCTAATGGTGTTAAAGCGCAATCTCAATATGGTATACCATTTGAACATGCTTATGGTAGTCTTAGTAAAACGTATACAATAAAAGTTGATGATTTCAAAGTTTGCTATATAAAGCCTGCTAGTTTACAAATTTATGATGCTTCTGGCGTTAACAAAAACACTTGTACCAATACAACAAATTGCAAATTTATTGGTGGTTATAATCCTAGAGTTTTCTTCCCTAATGAGGGTTTTTCGGCTTTGGCTCCTACTAAATTCCCCACAACGGCTTTTGATCAAGCAAAATTTACTTTAAGAATGAGTAATGAACAAAGTGATTATATTTATACATCAAGTAATCCGAATTTAGTCTCAATAAGTAATGTAGCGGGAAGTGAAGGTGTTGTTACCTTTAATTCATCCGTTCATCCCAATTTACCTTTTAATGTAATTTTAACAGCAAAGACAAAACCCAATACAATAAGGCCTTCAAAAACGTTTATTTATTCTTTTACCATTAAAAAATGGATACGAGCACTTCCTCCAACACAATATAAAACAGAGGAGTATTTAAATACTGGAAATGGTATTTTCCCTGCAGCTAATGCTTGTGCTGGACGTGATTTAGGGATGATTAGTGCAGAAGAAGCGGCAAGTTATTTTTATTCACCAATGGAACTCAGCAATGCTCCAAGTGCAGCAACAGCTGTAAGCGGGAATGGAACTGGATCATTTCCTGAATGGTATCATAATCGGGAAGCCCGATTATCTCGAGATATAGATGGGACGTTTTATGGTGAATGGGGGAATTTATATAAAGGTTATCCTAAGAATGGTTTTGATTTATCTCAAGGATGCACTTGGAGTAGTCAGGCGTATACAAATGAACTTATATTTGGCATTGATATCCAAAATGGTTATGTAGGTTATAATTTGCTTAAATATGATGGATGCACTCCTGTTTGTCGAAAATAGTATCGAGAAAAAGCTACTTTAGCATTGTATAAAAACAATAAAAATTATTAATATACAGAAAATAGCCACATTCGTATTTGTGGCTATTTTTAGTATGGTTAATTATTCAATCCCTTGGCTACGCAAGTAATCTTCATAATTACCTGTATAGTCAATCACTTTTTCAGGTGTGATTTCAATAATTCGTGTTGCCAACGAACTAACAAATTCACGATCGTGTGAAACAAAAAATAGCGTGCCTTGATAAAGCTCTAATGCCATATTGAGTGATTCGATAGATTCCATATCTAAATGGTTGGTTGGCTCGTCCATAACAATAATATTTGGGCGTTGCATCATCAATTTACCAAATAACATACGTCCTTTTTCACCACCTGATAGTACTTTGACTTGCTTTTTAATATCATCTTGTGAAAATAACAATCGGCCTAAAATACTACGTACGGCTTGCTCGTCATCGGTTGGCTGCTTCCATTGACTCATCCAGTCAAATACAGTTAAGTCGCCTTCAAATTCGTATTCGTGATCTTGTGCATAATAACCAATATTGGCATTTTCAGACCATTTTATATCGCCTTGTTCGGGAGTAAGCTCGCCCATTAGTGTTTTTATTAATGTAGTTTTACCAATACCGTTAGTCCCTAAAATAGCGACTTTTTCGCCCACTTCGACCATTAGGTTTAAGTTTTTAAATAGTGGACCATTATCAAAACCTTTGGTCAGGTTTTCAACAACAAGCGCATTACGGAATAGTTTTTTATCTTGTTCAAAACGAATAAATGGATTTTGACGACTAGAGGCCTTGACTTCTTCAAGTTTAATTTTTTCAATTTGTTTTGCGCGCGAAGTTGCTTGTTTTGATTTAGACGCATTGGCACTAAATCGACTAACAAAAGATTGTAGCTCACTGATTTGTGCTTTCTTTTTGGCATTGTCAGCTAATAAACGCTCTCTCGCTTGCGTTGATGCTGTCATATAATCATCATAGTTACCAGGGTAGATGCGAAGCTCACCATAATCCATGTCTGCCATATGGGTACAGACCATATTTAAAAAATGGCGGTCATGCGAAATAATAATCATGGTGCTTTCGCGTTGATTTAAGGTGTCTTCAAGCCAACGGATAGTATCGATATCCAAGTTATTGGTCGGTTCGTCAAGCAATAAAATATCGGGATTTGAGAATAAGGCTTGGGCTAATAATACTCGTAATTTCCAGCCTGGTGCGATTTCGCTCATTAATCCATAATGTTGCTCAATTGGAATACCAACACCTAATAATAATTCACCCGCACGAGCTTCAGCGCTATAACCATCCATTTCGGCGTATTGGGTTTCTAAATCAGCAACTTTAAAGCCGTCTTCTTCGCTCATTTCGGGAAGTGAATAAATGCGATCACGTTCTTGCTTAATCTGCCATAATTCGGTATGTCCCATAATTACGGTATCAAGTACGGTAAACTCTTCAAAAGCAAATTGGTCTTGGCGTAACTTACCTAATCGTTCATGAGGATCTAAAGCAACATTGCCAGAGGTTGGCACTAAATCACCACCAATAATTTTCATAAAAGTTGATTTACCACTGCCATTGGCGCCAATTAAACCATAACGATTGCCATTACCAAATTTAACTGAGATATTTTCAAATAATGGCTTACTGCCAAATTGCATTGTGATGTTATTTGTACTTAACACTAGAATTTACTCTCTTTAACATGCGTTTCACTCATATAAGTAATAATTAGCCTTTGAGTGAAGTCGCGGAAATATGAATTGGCGCATATTATGCCATAATTAATCATTTTTGAGGATCTTTGTTTTAGATAACGGCATTTAAGGAGGAGATATTTAATTATTAATATATTGTAAAACATATGAAAAATCAGTGATATTTACTCTTTATGATTAAAATAATTCCCTAAATTCTACAAGATGTTAACCGTTTATCAAATTGCTTTAAACAACGTGAATCATTTCTAAAATTTATTTTTATTTTTGTTTCCAGGTTAATAGCGGAAAAATATCATCACTTGATATTACCATAATAACTCATTGATTTCCCTTAAAACCTTTTGAGTGAAAAATTCATTTAAATCAACATTCTATCTGAGAGATTTTTATTGTAACATGCACTAATCTTTTAAACATCTGAAGTGATTGATTTGTCGTTGAAAACTATCGACAAATCAATCCCAACAAAATTTAAATTTTATACTTAATTATTTTTTATACTGAAACACATAGTTACCTGAAACTTTTTGACAACATTCTCAGGGTTTTCATCGCAGACAAAAGCGCCCTAATGAATCAATAATTATCTTTTTACACTCCTTAACAAATACCCTAATTTCAAATTTGAAAAAACCGTTTAACCTATTTATACTTTATATTGAGTATATAAAATTAAAATAAATATATATTGAAACAAAGGAATTAGAAACATGTTAACATGTTGTTTAATAGCTAGCTATCACTTGAGTTTATTTTTTGGATTGAAAACAAGACGTAATTTATTGATGGTAAGCATTACCAATTCGCTATTGCCTTTTCATTTAGGATTAAATTCGAATTTTAATTTACTTATAAAATCTTCAAGGTTTTTATTATCTCATTTTTCCATCACACTATTATTTATTGTTATAAGTCTATTATTAACTGCCAATATCAATATAGCAAATGCGTTAAGTGCGACAACCAGTAATGTAATCAATGGTAGTGCACCATATCTAACCTTTGATGGTGGATTAACTAAGGCAGAAAATACCGAAGCATTACTTGCAATAACTTTAGCAGATGAAATGGAGATAAAAGCAAATGAAGATGTATCAAGCATCATAAAGCCGATAGAGCTACCACAAAGTATAAAAAAGTTTAGTGATATAAAAACAGTGGTGCCACTCCCAACATCAGGGAATAGCTATTATCCAAGTTTTGATTTAAATAATTTAATTGGTACTCCATACAATTATTGGGGCGATGATGATGGCGATGGTGATATAAGTGCCACTGGAAGTATAACTGTAAAGTGGCAAGATAATATGGGTAACGATATAACAGCAAACGTAAAAGCAAACCCAACCGAATTATTAAGTACTTCATGTGCTGCAAATTATCAATTAACGATAAAAGCAACCTCAGGCGAATTATCAACACGGTATGGTTCACCTAAAAAAAGTACTTTTAATGCAATAGAGCACACTTATTATATTAAACCACATAAAAATAATATAACCCCTTGTTCTGTATTATATGCACAACCCAATTTGGCCCATGATGACACTGCTTATGGCGACTATTATAATGAAAATTCAAATGGTGAGACATGGGTTGCTTGGAAGGGGTACAAAGTATCGAGTGCATCAAATAGTGGAAATTACGAAAATGACTCAAGCATAAAAGAAAATAACTTTCCAAGTACAGGATCGCATGGATTGTATTTTTATTTGTTATTTGAAGGTATAACGCCAGCAGAAGTATTAGCAGCCAATGGTAATCTAGTTAGTGCAGAAGAGGGGGGAAATGTCAGTTTAATATTAAGCACCGAAAATACGCCAAGATGGAGGCATGAGTATTATGGACCTAAACCATATGGGTATAGCGAGCCAGGTTTGAAGATAACGTTAAAAGGGCCGCGTTATAACTCAAATGATAAAAGTTTTAACCCTGTAACTTTTAAACTGTATGCTGATAGCAGTAAGAACAAATTATTATATGAATTCAGGCTAATGCGTTGGTATATAGCACAGCCTAATGTTGTGTATAATGGAACAGGAAATGGCACAGATGCTCAAACAGCTGTAAGGAATTATTGTCACAGTTTAGGAAGCGGTTATCGAATACCTGATATGAATGATTATACGAACACTAATAGGAGAGGTTGGTCAGGTGGGATACCTGGACGGAATAAATGGGCTGCTCTTCGTCAATTGAGTTACCAAACTGGAGGAAGATGGATAGGGGGAATATTGAATGAATGGGGATGTATAGTCAATGACTGGAATGCTGCAGGCTCTGGTGGTGCATCCAAATGCAATGGTTATACTGGAACCGATTGGGATAGCTATATGTATTGGAGTGCAGATGTGTCATTAAGTGGTGATTATAAAGGTAAAGGAATGTGGGTAATATCGAATGTTGGTGCACCTCGTGTTTTCGGGGATTTTTCCTATTCAACTTATCGCGCTGTCTGTGTTACACCATAAAAAGACATTAATGGCAAATCCTTTGCACAGGATAGTTGCTGGTGAAATCTGTTTATCTCTAGGATTTACTAGCATTGTTTACAGTAATTTGAAAAATTGCTGTAATGGATATACATAAAAAACAAAACTAACGCCTTATTACAGACAAGAGATATGGCGCTTATATCATAAACGGTCACTGATTTGGCTAAAAGCTTTATGGTCATTCGCCCAACCATTTAACGTATTAAAGAAAGCCCGATTGAAGCTTTTGCCTTTTTGACAAGTAAGTAGGAGACAAAGTCAAAATTGAAATTGACTCACAAACTCAAGCCATTGTTGATATGGTTGAACGAGTATTAGCCGCAAGAGAATGATAATATTAATCGAATTTGTGTCATATTTAAGCTAATTTGTGCTGATTATAGATTGAAAATTCCTTATGATGGCTTTTATTTAATAGTTAAAAGAGGTTAACATGCGTATTTTGTACAAAGCGAAAGCCATTATTTATAGTACATTATTATTGAGTACAAGTTGCAGTAATGCGGCACAATTACAATTAACTAGCACTGATCTTGTCGATAGCGGGTTTACTGCTCGGTTTATATCCAATCAATTTGGTTGTCAAGGCGAAAATATATCCCCGCAAATTTCATGGCAAAATCTACCCAAAGCGACTAAAAGTTTAGTATTAACTATGTATGATCCTGATGCACCAACGGGTTCTGGTTGGTGGCATTGGGTGATTGTTAATATTCCTGTACAAACGTCGTTTATTAAACAATCAGCAGGAAATAATCCCAATTTATTACCTAAAGGAAGTAGGTTAGTACGTAATGATTTTGGCGTGATAAATTACGGTGGTCCATGTCCTCCGCTAAATTCGACTCATCGATATCAATTTACACTTTATGCACTAGACATTGATCACATTGAGGTTGATGAACAAACCACACCAGCTCTAATTGGTTTTATTGCTAATTCGCATCAAATAGCGAAGGCAGATATGATTTACTCCTACTCACGTTGATATTGGTTAATAGGCTATTAGGATTATGGATTTTGCTTCAATTGGTCGAGTGACTTATATAACACAACGTTGTAATCAAACCCTAAAGCAGATTCAAAGCAATGATCCAATGATTGTCTATGTCATAAATGGCGAAAAACAGATTGAATGTGAGGGCGAATATTTTAAGGTAAAAACAGGTCAATTAGTCCTAATTCCAGCAGGTAATTTAATGAATATCAATAATTTTTATATTGATGATAAGGATTATCAAGCCATCTGTTATTCTTGGCATGCACAGTTACTAGACCAATTTGCTTTATCTCATCTTTATCAGAGTAGTCAAATTCTTAAAAAAATTAAAGTTGAAACAATATTACCTGAAACTTTTATTACTCGATTGATACAGATTAAAACAGAATTATTGACACATAACCAATGCAATTCTAATCTTGTTAAACATTTATTTATTGAATTATTAATTAGATTATCTGCATTTGGTGTGTATTTTCCCCTGAATAATAACCCAAAAATTAGCCAAAAAATTCGCGAAATTATTAACCAGCAGCCAGACAAAAAGTGGCAGGCAGCAGAAATTGCTAAACAATTTGCTATGAGCGAATCAACTTTACGACGACATCTTGCTTTAGAAGGATATAATTTATCCAAAATTATCTTAGATATAAGAATGAATTTTGGTTTAATGCTGTTACAAACTACCCAAAAAACGATCCTACAAATTGCCCAAGAAGTGGGATATGAATCAGGCTCTCGTTTTGCTTTTTACTTTAAACAACGTTTTGGTTTTTCACCAAAGAGGCTACGTTAGTCAATTTTTTATCACTAACATTTAATTTTATTTATTAAATTTTTTTATGCGTGTTCATTACCGTGGTTTCTCAAATTACTGTATATAGCGACAATTGTTCTTACAGGTTGTCAATTATTTTCTCATAGTAATCAATTTTTATGATATAAAGTTTACAAGTGTTAAGCCAATTGATACGATCTGTATCTAGTTATTTTTTATATTCATCAATTATGCTTTATCTTATTTTTGTGACAATTATTTGGTCGTTTTCGTTTAGTTTTATTGGTGTTTATATCAGTGGACAGGTTGATACTTGGTTTGCTGTGGTTATGCGTGTTGTGTTAGCATTTATTACCTTTTTGCCTTTTTTACACTTTAGAAATATTAAGCTTAAAACCCTATTTCTTTTAATGGGGGTTGGGGCTTGTCAATTAGGGGTTATGTACTTTTTTTATTATAATTCCTTCCAATATATTTCAGTACCTGAAGTGCTGTTGTTTACCATTTTTACACCAATTTATGTCACGGTTATTTATGATTTACTGCAACGTCATCCATTACGATTGAGTTACCTTTTTACGGCAATAATAGCCGTTATTGGTGCCGCTATTATTCGTTATGATCATATTAGTGCAAACTTTATTATTGGTTTTTTATTAATTCAAGGGGCTAATATTGTTTTTGCCTTAGGTCAAGTAGGGTATAAAAGGATTATGGAGGTTTATCCAATGCCTCAACATCAGGCTTTTGCTTGGGTTTATTTTGGAGCTGTGATTGTTGCCAGCTTTGGCTGGCTGCTGTTTGGTGATGCATCAAAATTACCAACAACTAATTTGCAATGGGGAATTATTATTTGGCTTGGAATAGTGGCTTCTGGTGTGTGTTACTTTTTATGGAATTTTGGCGCGACAAAAGTTGATTCGGGTACTTTAGCTATTATGAATAATGTGGTTATCCCAACAGGGATTTTAGTGAATGTGGTTATTTGGCATCAATCATTAGACTGGTTACGCTTTATATTAGGTAGTGTAGTTATTGTGTTGGCACTATTGCTACACTACAAAATTAAAAATCGATCATTGAGTTAAGCACAATAAGCAGTTAAGGTAAATGTGTCATAATCGATAAAATTAGCGGCGTTGTAATAGAAGACAGCGTCGTTGATATTAGTAAGCTTGAAGCAATAGGTCCTTGTAACACTTCAAACTGTCTTGCCATCATATAACAATTTATTGCAATTGAAACCGAACTAAGTAATACCACTACCTGTAATTCCAAAGTTGGTAAACCTAATAGTTTACCCATAATGTAAGTAACAATTGGCAATGCAGCTAATTTTAAAATACAGATAGAGGTCGTAATAAGTAATTTGTCGCGAATTTTATATTCAGCCAGTCCCATACCTAGCACAATTAATGAAAGTGGTGCAGTCATATCGCTGACCATTTTTGTTGACTGATTGATAAATTTGGGCATAGGTAATCCAATATAATTTACGACAATCCCAGTGAAAATACCTATAATAATAGGATTTTTTGATACGTTTTTTAATGCTTTGATAAAGCTCCGTCCAGAAAATTTACCCATTTGAACAAATTCAATTGATACGGTAGCAAGTGTCCATAAAATCAGAGCGTTAAATATAACAATAATGGCTACAATGGGGATTGCTTTCTCGCCAAGTAGCATTTTGATGATGGGAATGCCAACAAAGACGGTATTAGTATAGATACCACCCATAGCAAAAAGTGTACTTTCTGAACCTGTTAATTTAAATAATTTTGATGCAACCAAACAACCAAACGCAAAGACGATAAATGATCCACCAAAAAAGACAAATAACACTTTTATATCGATCTGTGACTGTTCAGAAAAGTGGCTCATGATCTGAAACAGCATAATCGGAAACGCTATATAAAAGGTAAATTTGGTTAAGCTGTCGGTCACAGTTTTTTGCCAACGACCAATTTTAACAGCTAAATATCCTAATAAAATTAAGATAAATAAAGGCAAAGTAGATAAAAACTGTGCCCATAATGTAGTAAGAAATTCCATCATTATTATTTTATTGATGATTGCGTATAAAATACCATTCTAAGTCAGTTGATCGTTTCGAATCAAATTGATAGCCTTCTAGATTAAAACTTTTAATATCGTCACTCTTTTCAATGCAATTTTTTATAATGTATCGGCTCATTAGTCCGCGTGCTTTTTTTGCATAAAAACTGATAACTTTATAGGTATCTTTGCTTTGATCTAAAAAAATAGGCTGAATTATAGTTGCATTTAATTGTTTTGGTTTGATCGCTTTGAAATATTCGTTTGAGGCTAAATTGATTAATGTGCGATGTGATGTTTTGGCTAGTTCACTATTAAGGTGTTGAGTTAATTTATCGCCCCAAAATTGATAAAGATTAGTGTTACTACCATTTTTTAAGCGGATCCCCATTTCTAACCGATAAGGTTGAATTAGGTCAAGTGGTCTTAAAATACCGTAAAGACCTGATAATATTCTTAAATGGGATTGTGCAAACTTTAGATTTTTATCAGTAAAATCTTCAACATGTAATCCTTCATAAACATCACCTTTAAAAGCAAGTATAGCTTGTCTTGCATTTTCAAGATTAAAATCACTATGCCAATCTTTAAATCGCTCATAATTAAGTTCGGCTAATTTTTTGCTAATAGACATTAAGTTAGCTAAATTCTCAACACTTAGTTTTTTGCAATCTTGAATAAGTTTTTTAGTTGAGTCAATAAATTGAGGAAGTGTGTAATTTTGGGTTAATAATGGAGATTGGTAATCCAAAGTTTTCGCCGGAGAAATAATTGTTATCATACGTATTTAGCCTATTGTGTTTTGCAGTAAATAGGTTTATTTTACCTCTAATTCAACTCAAAGGAGTAGCAAAATGAACATCGATAAAAAAGAAATACATGATATTAAATCTTGGGCTTCTGTTCGTGAAACCTCGATTGAAATTGCTGAGGCTATTTTTGAGCTAGCTAACCATGATGAAAAACTTGCCGAACAAATTTGGTCAGAAGGCAGTGATGAAGTGTTGAAAATTGCGTTTTCTAAAACCAAAGCGGATAAGTTGTTCTGGGGTGAACAGACTATTGAACGTAAAAATGTTTAAATCTTTATGAATTTGACTTTTTTAGGGACAAGTGCTGGTTCCCCAACATTACAACGTAATGTGAGCAGTATTTTATTGGATCTTAGGCAAGAGCGGGGTAAGTTCTGGCTTTTTGATTGTGGTGAGGCAACTCAGATGCAAATGCAAAAAGCCAAGTTTAGTCTTGCTAAACTTGAGATCATTTTTTTAACACATCTACATGGCGATCATCTGTTTGGACTACCAGGTGTTTTAACTTCCCGTTCCTTGATGCAGAATCAATCTCCTTTAACATTGATCGCTCCGAAAGGAATTAAAATCCTTATCGAAACTGTTATTGAAATTAGTTATTCTTGGTTAACCTATCCTCTTAACATCATTGAGCTTGAAGAAAATTGTACCGTTTTTGAAGATAATCAGTTTCAAGTAGAAGCAAAATTATTACAACATCGTGTGCCGTGTTTTGGTTATCGTATTATCGAAAAAGATCTACCAGCTCAGCTTAATATCGATAAATTAAAGCAAGATAATATTCAGGCTGGTCCTTTTTATAACGATCTTAAAAATGGTAAAACAATTACACTTGATGATGGGCGAATAATTAATGGCACAGATTACTTAGGTCAAATTAAAAAGGGCCGAAAGTTAGCAATTTTAGGTGATACTATTCCTTGCCAAACCTCAATTGATCTTGCTAATGATGTTGATTTGCTTGTTCATGAAGCAACCCAAGAACATGCTTTAGTTGATAAGGCTATTGAACGTGGTCATTCCACCACTGTACATGCGGCAACGATTGCCAAACAAGCTAATGCCAAAAGACTTATAATGACTCATATAAGCCCAAGATATAATTTGAATAACAATAAAAAGTTAGTTAATGAAGCAAAAAGTGTTTTTGCAAATACTGAAATCGCTACCGATTTTGCAACTTTTTCCATTTAGTTAGATTTATTTTATAAAATTTCGCCGAGGTTATTTTATCGGCGAATAAAAAACAGATTAAAGACAAAAATCCTTAATTAGTTGTTCTATTGCTATTTTAGTTGGTTTTAAAAAGTCCATTGAAATAAACTCATCGGGCTGGTGTGCTTGTTCAATTGAACCAGGTCCTAATACAATCGTTGGTGAAATTTGGTTTAGGTAGGGGGCTTCTGTGCTGTAGTTGACAGTCTGCGCACTATGACCGACTAATTTTTCAATGTGTTGTAATGCTGGATGATCTTTTTTACACTCATAGCCCGGAATTGGGGCAACTTCGTATTCTATAGCAATTCGATTTGGATATTTATCCATAACGGGTTGCAGTGCTTCACAAAGCGCATGATAAAGTGAATCAACATCGTTATCGGGCAATACACGAATATCAATCACTAGCTCACAACAACCGCAAATACGGTTGGCCGCATCCCCCCCGTGAATAACACCTAAATTTAGAGTAGGGTAAGGAACGCTAAACCCGTCATTATGATATTGTTCTTTAAATTTTTGTTTTAGTACTAACAAGCGTTCAATGACTAAATTCATCACTTCGATAGCGTTAATACCTTTATCGGGATCGCTAGAATGCCCTGATTTACCAATGACTTTAATGGAATTAGAGATAAATCCTTTATGTGCTCTGATGGGGATTAACGATGTTGGTTCGCCAATAATAGTACAGTCGGGTTGTAATTTAGTATTCTTCGCAAAAAATGCGGCACCAGCCATTGAAGTTTCTTCATCGGCGGTGGCAAGGATATAAATGGGTTTAGTTAACTTTTTAAGATCAATATCACGCAGCGCATCTAAAATAAAGGCAAAAAAGCCTTTCATATCAGCGGTGCCAAGTCCATATAACTTATTATTTTCTTCCGTTAATTTAAAGGGATCTTTACTCCATTGCCCATCATCAAACGGAACAGTGTCACTGTGTCCACTTAGCAATAAACCACCTTGGGTTTTATTTTCGGTATTTGAATAAGTAGCTAACATATTATATTTATGACGAGTATTAGGAACAGGTTGGATATCAATAGCAAAACCTAAATCTTCAAACCAACAGGCTAACTTGTCGATGAGTGCTTTGTTAGAATAATCTAATTTCTTGTTAGTAACGTTACTAATTGTTGGTATTGAAATTAGTTCGTTATATATTGTTAAAAAAGACGGTAGGGCCATAAAAATTACCTTTAAATGTTAAACGAAAATATATTATTTTATAATGCTATAAGCATAGCATTTACCTTTTCATTTGCCTATCAATAACCTTATTGTTTCATTTTCTGTTTTATATTAAGCATAAAATTAATTTAATCGTTTGAATATTAAAAGCAAGGTTTAGAATATGTTTTTTATTATTATCGTTATCTTTGATAAAAACGGGCTATAAGCCCGTTTCAGTGATTGATTAACTGTAAAAACAACTATTGTTGTGGGATGATTCTTATCTTTTGCCCACCTTTTGATACGGCTTGAATATCACGATCATACATTGCTTCACCAAATGCAGGTGGAATGCTATAGATTCCTACATTAGTTGCTTTTATTTGATAGGTGAATTCTTGTATTTTATTATTATAAGTTGAACCATAAATAATAACACGATCTTCACGTACATCTGTATATTCAGGATACCAAGTGTATTTTCCTGTTTTTATACTAATTGGTGAAATCCAGCCATAATTTTCATCATAATCATCTTCTTCATAGTCATCATATTCTTCATTATCTTGAATATATTCGTCATAATCTTTTTCCTGAGAATTTATTGGTTGTTGTACTACTTCAAAACCACCTGGTAGTAAATCAACAATGGCAATATTAGTTGCACCTTCATCTGCTAGTGCTCGGATTCTAACTGTTACGTTAATTTTATCGCCAAGTTTGACTTGTTCAACAGGTTTGCCATCAAGATCAGTAAATTCACGATATACTTCAAGCCCCCTTTTAATTGGCTCTTTAGGGATATCTTTGTCATAACCTTGTTCAGACAGCATATACCAAACAGGTAAGCTTGATTTATTAGTTATGCTTAATTGTGCATCTTGATCATTAAACTTGCCTTTAGCTAAAATTCCACTTAAATTTGCAATAATTCTTTGTTTTTCTGCATCCTTTGATATTGCATTAATTTCAAGAGTATCTTTAGATAAATTTGATTGTTCAATGCTCTGCGAATAACTACTTAAAGCCAATATTGTCATTGCTGCTGATTGAGTAGTATATTTTTGTTTATTTAGCATGATAACCATATTTTCTAATGCTTGTGCAGGAATATCTTTTGCTTTTTCAGGAAAATGTTTACTAATTAAATAGATTTTTCCTGCATTAACGACCAGTGGATCATAATAGTTGTTTAGCCACCAAGCACGATCATATGCAGCTTCTAATTGTTGCCAAACAGGTTTGATTAATTTATTTGCTTCTTTATCCATCTTTAACATTTTATATGATGAAGCTAAATACATTGCTGTTATATCTTTTTTCCATGAATCATCTTTTCGATTAAGATTGCTAATGGTAGAGGCTAAATAGCTTGTTGTAACTTGATTTTGCCTTGTTAATAAATAGATAGCATAAGCACGTACTCTTAAACCATAAGTACTAGTATCACTAGATTCAGCAATTGTTTGCAAATATTTATTAGCATTATCAAGCATTTTTTGGGGAACTTGATAGCCCATTTCTTTTGCTTCAAGCATAAAGTTTACTGCATATAATGTAATAAATGGATCAACATTATAAGTTGAGTACCATAAACCAATTGCACCTTCACTATTTTGGCGAGATTGCAGCACTTGGAATAATTCTGATAATGGAGCTATTCCTTCTTTTGAGGCCAGATCAAATTCCTTATATTTACTAGCGATCAAAATAGGAATCGCGCGACTAACAATCTGTTCAGAGCAATAATGAGGGTAATCCTGCAAATAGGTACTTAGGCCTTTACTTAGTATGAATGGTGAATAAGCTGCAGCAGCTTCACGTTTACTTAAATTATTATACATGTCTCTAAAATCAGTAAACGTTTGTTTATGATCAGCCATTCTTCCCATTCTTGTGATTAATCTGTATTCAGTTAATGGCCGTATTGAAAGGCTAATATCACGAGTAATTGTTATATCATTATAGTTGGCGGAAAAGTGAAGATCGCCATTACCAAGCTGATCTGTTGCTTTAAAGTTAAATTTTAAAACCCCATCTTTGCCATTAGCCAATTCGATGGTTTTTTTATTATCACTCGTGATTGATAGATTAGGAGTGGTTGAAACTTTAACATTAATAGGAATTACTTTATCACCAATATTTTCAATAAGATTAGTTACGTTTAGTGAAACTTCAAACTCATCATTTGGTGCAGCAAAATATGGGACATTAGGTTGTAAAACAATATCATTATGTACTGTTGTTGACATTTGAGTATGTCCCATTGTTTTGTCACCAACTGATACTGCCATGATACGAATTTTGCCATTAAAATAATCAGGCACTTTATATTCAATGGTTTTATCGCCATCGACATCGATAATACCTGACCAATAAGCTACTGGTTCATCTATTTTCCGTTTAAATGGATTTAAATGATTTGATAAGACATCATCATTATCACCATCACCACCAGGGGCTGAAGCTGTTATTAAATGACGAAATTCTGGCAATATAAGATCTAAAATTTGCGACGTTCTTACAGATAGTGCTTTTTTGCGTAAGAAGCTATTTAATGGATCTTTCAGTTTATAATTTGAGACTTGCAAAATTCCTTCGTCTACGGCAAATACAACTGCTTTTTGTGGCGTATTTGTGTGTATAGTAATTGGTAGTGTATCTCCTGGTTTTATTAGTGATGGTGCTTGTAATACGATTTTATCGTTAAATTGATCATTTGAAATTTTGAAAGGTATAACACCGTAACTAAGTGGACTCATAAAAATTTCATCTGAATTTGGATCACGAATAAATTGGACATTAATATAACCATTACCACCAATGTCTTTTGGTAGGGTTATTTTTTGTATTGAGCTTGTTGTATCTGTGTGGAACCACTTCCAAGCATACACTTTGTCGCGCTCAATAGTAATAATACCACTACCTACATAAGGAGCTGTGATTGAGACTTCTATTTCATCACCTGGATTATATTGTGCGTCTTTAATTTTTAATGAAAGCTCTGCATTACGGTCTAAATTACGAGTAACATTCGCTTTACCTACAATAGAGTATTTACCTTGGTAAAGTAATTTGTCATCATTATTTTTGATTTGAATAATATAATTACCAGGATTTTTACTATCTAATTGATACCTAGTTTTATCTTGATTAATCTTAAATGGTTGTTCAGATAGAACCGATTCTTTACGGCGTGATTCATATTTATAAACTCCTGAAGATTGTCTAACTAATACCGATAGATATTTTTCTTCAATTAAAACAAGTTTTAGATCAGATAACTCTATTTTTTCTAAAGTCGGATTTATCGCTATAAAATCAATATGACGAACTGAATCCCTGTTAATATATCTTAAATTGCCATCCGCTTTAGCTCCGACTAAATAATCATTTGGTGAAATAAAGGTGCTTGCAGTTGTCGCAACGCTTCGTCCACTATCAGGCTCAAAAACATCGGTTAACATTCTTAGCGTGTAGTTTCCTTCAAAGCTTTGTATATTGTCATTGAGATTGAGTTTTACTATACCGTTTTCATCTGTTGTTTTTTCATCTAATTCAACTTTAAAACTATTTCTTTCACCAGAAATATTTTGGTAGAAATAGTAATCTTCATATTTTTTGAAATAAGGTGTTGATGGTTCAAGAATTAATGTATTTGTGACTCGACGATTAGTTGCATCAGTACCGATTAGGTTTTTGGCTTTAATCTCAGCTTGGATATTTTCAGGTTTTAACCAACCATCTTTTATTTCTGGCAACAACTTAAGAGAAACAGCAGTTTTATCTGGTTCAAATTCACGAACTACAACCGAACTTGAGCCTAATAGGATTCGCGATTCTTCATCATCATTTTTTAAATATAAATTAATATACCAATCGCCAGTAGGGGATTCATAGTTAGTTTTATAGCTAAGTTCATTAAAACCTGATTTATTTAGTACAATCGATTTTTTGAGTGCTAGATTGGATTTTGGATCGTAAATTTCTGCTTCTACGGTGATACCTTCTAAGGAATTAGTCCATTTTTGAGCTCTAACTATGGTACCTATATGGAATGTGTCGCCAGGGCGATAAACACCTCGATCTGAAAAGATGTGAGATCGTAACGCCCCACCATCAAGGGTTTCACGAATGCCACCAATATCAAAACGAGATAGATTTAAATTTCTTTCATAACTTTTGATTGGTAAAAATGATAGGTCACGGTCTTTTTCAACAACATATAAAAGAGGCTTGATGCCTTGATAATATTCAGACAATGGAGCAAAACGAACATGACCATTATCATCTGTAGTTTTAGACGTAATAGTAATTCCATTCATGCCTAGAACTGAAACTTTAGCACCGCTAATGGGGGCACCTGAACTTATTGATTGAATAAAGAGATCATTGGATTGATCAAGTGACTTTTTGGCGATAATTCCTAAATCCGTAACGACAATAAAGCGTGAAGCCATGAACTCATATTTAGTATCTTTTTTATCTTTTCCATAAAGTCTTAACAAAAAGACACCACGATTCTTATTCCCATTTGTGTTAGCAGTTAAGTAACGAGTTAAATCGACATTTGTGTATTTAACTTCTTCAGGAGCACCTGTAACGTCTTTAGTTATGCTGTATTTTTCAATAAAATGATCATTATCCAATTCGCCAAAATTCATATCGCTAAATTCGTAACTTTGATTAAAAGCTACCAAATGTTGAAGCTGTGAAGGGATAACGCGATCTATTTCTAACTTCATCTGCTCTACATTACGCGATACTATAGGTAGTTTTTTCTCGCCTGATAGAGATAATAATGACCCAGGCGCAGCAAAATCAAGATAAGTTGGGTAACTAGGAACTGTTAATATTGTCTGATAATCTTGTTTTAAAAAATACCCCTCTTGAGAAGATAAAGGTTGATTAACTTCAATATATAACTCAGAATTTTGTTCTGTGTTAAATTCAAAACTAATTTGGTTTTGATAAGCAAGTTCAGTATCAATTGGTTTTATTGATAGAGGCGTTGCTTTTTTAAGTATTTCTGATGTTATGTTGAGTTTTGTTTCATAACTACTAGAATATCTGCTGTAATATCGTTCTTTATATGGACTTTCTGGATTTTTAGGTAATTTCCAAACTTTAACTGATTTCGATAAATCATCAGATTTAACCGCATGACTTAATGATAAAACTAATACTTGTTGTATCTTTTCATTACTTTTTTCAACCAATGTAAGCTCAGATTTAGTAATGTTTAGATGATATTTATCAGGCACATCTACTGTGTTAGATATATATAAATCTGATGGATTCCCTCCTAAAGTTGAAGTAAATTTATTATTAATTGCTATTAATAAAAAACCCTTTTTATCAAGCAAAGGAATTTGTTCACTTTTTACGTAGGCAATTTTGTCGTTATCACCATAAGTAACTGTAAAACCTATCTTCTTTAGAAATACATCACCTTTATAAAGCGATAAAATAATATTTTCCTCAAAACTTTTTCTATCAACAGGATGACTAAATTGAATTGTATTTATAATATTCCTCATATCGGGTTCGGTAGGATTTATATAAACTTCTCCATAATTTTTGAAATCATACTTGAAGCTAGGAGTAGTAAAGGTAAATGTTTTATTAGTTCTTATTAGTTCACAATTTTCAGCGAATAATTTTGAGGGATCTAATACTACAGTATAATTAGTTCCAAGTGGCCATGTTTTATCTTTTGGCATGAACTTTATTGTTGAACCATCCGACCATGTCCATTTGCCTTCAATTTTTGGTAAAATGTTAACACCTTCGGTTATTTCGCCTTTACCGATTAGATCTAATGGTGCTGGTGAATGGCTAGGGCCGGTAAATTTGATCGATAATATATCATTACTTGTATCTGGTGAATGTAAATAAGTTCCATAACGATTTATCGTTATAGGAGCAGGTTCAATCGTTATAGGAGCAGATTCAATCGGTTTTGGGCGGTTTAAATACCAATGATAGGCATAATTTCCTGAAAAATAAGCAATAAATCCTAAAATAATACTTGCGCTAATTATAGTTTTTATTTTTTTTAATACAGAACCTGTCGCATAGTAAAATCTTTTTGCATCAGGTAACCAACTTGGTGTTGACCATTTAATATCGCCAATAATTGGGCTAAATAGCCAAAAAATTCCTTTTATTAAAATAAATAAAAAAATAAGAAAGGTACTAATTATTTCCCAAGCCTTTTGCAGTATATTAAAAGGTAACAGCAAAATAAATTTGAACAACTCCATTGTTTATTTCCTATTTCTAAAAAAAATTAATGAGTTATATAAAATAATTATATTTAAACACATAGTTACCTGAAAGTTTTTGACAACACTTTTTTTGTCTTTTAGTGATAGATGTTAGTCAATTAAAAAATAAACCAAATATAACTTAAGATACTATGATTTTTTACATTTCAAGGCAACCTGTAGCGGAACCTTAATTCATAAAGCTAATAACGCTTTTTTTATTATATTATTATTTTTTTGCGATAAAAACAGCTCGCATTGGGGCAGGGTAGCCTTCAATTGTTTTGGTTGAATCATCTGGATCTAAAAAGTTGGCCAGAGAATCTGATGTCATCCATTCAGTTTTGCGTTGTTCATCAAAATTAGTTAATGATATATCAACCATTCTTACATCTGAATACCCACATTTTTCCAGCCAATTAATCATTGTAGGAGTAGAAGGTATAAAATAGACATTACGCATTTGTGCATAACGATCACCTGGCATTAACGCTTGATGTAATTCTCCATCAATAACCAAAGTTTCAAGTACTAGTTGTCCACCTTCAACCAATTGATCCTTCAATTGGAATAAATGGTCAAGTGGCGAGCGGCGATGATATAAAACCCCCATTGAAAATACGGTATCAAAAGCATTAAGTTTAGGGAGATGTTCAATTCCAAGTGGTAATAAATGTGCTCGCTGATCGTTACCTAGTAGTTTACGAATAGCCTCAAATTGGCATAGATAAAGCGCCATAGGATCAATTCCGACAGCAAGTTTTGCTCCAGCGCCAATCATTCGCCATAAATGATAACCACTGTTACAACCCACATCTAAAACAATTTTATCTTCTAAACAATCAATATGATTAATTAAGCGTTCCCATTTCCAATCTGAACGCCATTCTGTATCAATATCAATTCCATACAAGTGAAAAGGACCTTTGCGCCATGGCATCATATTTTTTAATAATTGTGTTATCCTCTGCTGTTCACCCGTAGAAAGAGGCTCTTTTGATTTCGCTGTGACACTATGTAATAAATCAATTTGATAAGGTGAGATGGATGGTAAATGTTTAATACTGTTTAGCCATTGATTAAAGCGACTATCTATGTTTTGTTTTTGCCAATTTGCGAGTTGTGCAGGTAATACTTCAAGCCAACTACTAAGTCTATTTTTTGCGATAATCTGGTAAAAATCACCAAAATCAATCATTCTGTTATCCTTTATCAATTACGCTTAAATTAATCTGTTATTTTATGGCAATAATAGATCCAAAATTAAAACATTGGAACCAAGTGTCAATGTGTTTAAAACCAGCTTTAGATAGTCGCTGTTTATGTGTTTCGATAGTATCTGTTAGCATGACGTTTTCCAGCATGTTACGTTTTTGACTGATTTCAAGCTCACTATAGCCGTTAGCACGTTTAAAATCATGATGCATATTAAATAGTAATTCATCAATGCAGGTATCACTAAAACTAAATTTTTCAGATAGGACTAAAATGCCATTTGGTTTTAACGCATTATAGATATTATTTAAAACACGTTGACGATTTTCAGGAGTTAAAAATTGTAAGGTGAAGTTGAGTACAACCATTGATGCGTTTTGCATGTTAATATGGCAAATATCATCACAAATTACGTCTACAGGTGTGCTTGATTTGTAGGATTCAATATGCCGCTTACAACGTTCAACCATTGGCTGAGAATTATCAACCGCAATAATATGGCAATTTTCTTGATTGACATTGCGTCGAATAGATAATGTAGCAGCGCCTAATGAACAACCTAAATCATAAATCATTGAATTAGGTTGTACAAATCTTCCAGCTAGCATGCCGATCATCGAGATAATATTAGAATAACCAGGAACAGATCGCTGCACCATATCAGGAAAAACTTCGGCAACTTTCTCATCAAAAGTCCAATCCCCCAATTTTTCAATAGGTGTGATGAATAATTGGTCTTTTTTAATATCCATAAAAAGTTATTGGTACGAAAAAAAATAATTTTGTTATCATATCATTATTCGTCTTCAATTGTTCAGATAATTATGAGTTTTATTTATTTTTCTATTTTATTTATGATGATAGTGATCAGTATTTTAATGATTGCTTATTTAGGTAAACGATGGGCATTTTGGTTCAATTTTCATTTTACTGGTTATTCTAAAATCATCTATTGGTTAATTGTTGCAATTGCTGGATTATCACTGGTGCTTTCTAGGGCATTAGATGGTATTTTTAATAAGCTATCTCTGATTTTTAATATTATTTTTGCTGGATTTTTGTGTAGTATTTTTATTTTATTGCTTTTTGATGCGATCTATTTGCTCTGCAAAAAAAAATTAAAGCCTAACTTACTGCTTAGAATTGTTTATGTAAGTTTAGTTTTTTCACTATTTTATTACAGCCATGAAATGGCAATTAGTCCGAAAACCGTTTATTATCAAGTAAAAATAGATAAACCTGCTCATGTTGAAAATCTGCGTATTGTGCAGCTTAGTGATATTCATATTAATGAATTAACTTCGAGTGGATTTATTCAGCAAATGATAGATAAAGTAAATCAATTAAATGCAGATTTTATTGTAATTACAGGTGATACATTAGATAAACGTTTGGCGCCCTTTACAGAACTAGGTTTTGATAAGCAATTTCAGCAGTTAAAATCGAAACATGGTACCTACGTTATTTTTGGAAACCACGAATATTTAAATATTAGAAATCAAAATAATAGTGAAGAGAATATTATTAATGCTTTTAAGCAAGCAAAAATGAAGGTTTTAAAAGATGATATTGTATATCTTGATGATATAGGAATTACATTAATTGGGCGAGATGATTTTTCTTCTGTGCTTTATGATGTGAAAAGATCCAAATTAGCTGATTTGATGATGTTTGCAGATAAAAATACACCCGTTATTTTATTAGATCACCAACCCAAAGATCTTACTGAACCAGCAAAGTTAGGTGTTGATTTAATGATTTCTGGGCATACTCATGCTGGGCAAATATTTCCAATTAACCTTATTGAAAAATTAATGTATAAAAACGCTTATGGTTTGTATCAAAATGAAGATAATAACTTTACTAGCATAGTAAGTAGTGGATATGGTTTTTGGGGACCACCTATTCGCTTAATGACTCGCTCTGAAATTGTGGTGATTGATGTTGTATTTAAAAAAAGTACACAATAAATAGATTTATCTAAATAGGAATTTTACTTTGTCTTATCAACTTATTGTTAATAATGATCAGCTAGCTGAGTTTTGTTCAAAAATCGAAAAAAGCTCAGCGATTGCATTAGATACAGAATTTGTACGTACGTGTACATTTTATCCACATTTAGGGCTATTGCAGGTCTTTGATGGAAAACATGCTGCATTAATTGATCCAATCACTATTAGTGATTGGCAAGATTTTTTAACGATCTTAAAAAATCCTAAAATTGAAAAGTATTTCCACTCGTGCAGTGAAGATATCGAGGTTTTCCTTTATTACTTTGGAATGGTGCCGACTCCTATTATTGATAGCCAAATATTGGCTTCTTTTTTAGATAATCCGTTAAGTTCTGGTTATGCCAGTTTAGTAAAAAAATATTTAGAAGTAGAGCTAGATAAAAGTGAAACTCGAACAGACTGGTTAAAACGACCATTAACCGAAAAACAGTGTGAGTACGCTATTAATGATGTGTTATATCTTTTTCCATTGGTAAACATTCTAAAATCACAATTAACCGAAAATGATTATTTGCAAGCCGCTTATCAAGAGTGCCAAATGGCGGTGGTTCGTAAATGTACAGTGATAGATCCAAACAACGCTTATCTAAATATTAAAAATAGTTGGCAATTGAAAGGGAAAAGTCTAGGTCAATTGTATAAATTAGCAAGTTGGCGATATAATTTGTCCAAAGAGCAAGATATCGCTTTAAATTTTGTTATACGCGAAGAAGTTTTGTGGAAAATAGCACGTTATTTACCGTCTTCATTAGCTGAACTTGATAAATTAGGGATGAAAGGTAAAGAAATTCGTTTATATGGGCAAAAAATTCTCGATATTTTATCTGAACCGATACCCGAGGTACCACTTATTCGTAGAATTAATACTTATCCCGATTTCAAGAAGATCTCGGATGAATTAAAAAAAGCGGCTCAAATCATTTCATCAAAAACAGGGCTTAATCAAGATTTGTTACTTTCACGGCGATTAATTAATCAATATATTAAATGGAAAATTGATAAAAAAGGTGACGTACCAGAAATACTAACTGGTTGGCGTCAACCTTTGTTTAATGAATATTGTTTGTGACATCAGTATGCTATTTTGAAAAGAGTTTAGGCTAGCTCGCTTAACATTGATTCAACAATTAAGGACGATTGTGTCGCTGCAAGTTTTAAAAATGACTGAAAATCCATTGCAGATTCATTATCACCATTATCTGAGATTGCTCTTACCACTACAAACGGTACCTTAAATAGCCAGCAGACATGCCCAATTGCTGCGGCTTCCATTTCTACCGCTATGGCATTTGGAAAGGTTTGTTTGATTCGTTCTAATGTATCTTTACCATTAATAAATGCATCACCACTACCAATTGAGCCTTCAACTGCATTAACACCTTGTTTTTTTATACATGATTTGGCTAATGATTGATATTGTTGGCTTGCTTCAAATACAACTGGGCAACCGGACATTTGCCCTGGTTTATAACCAAAAGCGGTTAAATCGACATCATGATAAAATACGTCTTTTGATACGATAATGTCACCAATATTGAGTTCGGTTGAAAGTCCTCCAGCTGAACCCGTATTAATAACGGCATCAACCTTGTAATTATTTAATAATAATGTTGTGCCTGAAGCTGCGGCTACTTTACCAATGCCTGATTGAAGTAGAACTATTTCACAACCGGCAATTTGACCAAGGTGAAAATCACAACCTAAATGGCGTTCAACTTGATAATGGGTAATTTTACTTTTTAATATGGCAACTTCTTCTTCCATTGCAGCAATAATAGCGATTTTCATACGATCCTCTGGCTTAGTTTGGGTAACTTCTATTTAAGTGTGATATCATAATTGCAGAAGATTAGCTTGACAATATATGAATAAAACGGAGATAAAAATTGAAAACAATTTTTATTACAGGCTGTTCAAGTGGAATAGGACTTATTTCAGCCATTGCATTAAAAAAACGTGGTTATCGCGTTATTGCGTCTTGTCGCAAAAAGTCTGACCAGCAAAAATTAATTGAACAAGGATTTGAAACCGTATTACTTGATTTAGATGATCCTGATTCTGTTAATTTAGCCGCTAAAGAAGTGTTAACTATGACAGGCGGACAATTATATGCATTATTTAATAATGCCGGCTTTGGAGTATATGGGCGATTAGCAACAATTAGCCGAGAGCAGTTAGAGTCTCAATTCTCAACCAATTTCTTTGCTGTACATCAGTTAACTCAGTTACTACTTCCTGCAATGCTTACAGAAAATGAAGGACGTATTATTCAAACCAGCTCAATTGTTGGCATTGTTGCCACTCCTGGTAGAGGAGCTTATTCAGCAAGTAAATATGCTTTAGAAGCATGGTCTGATGTACTAAGATTAGAATTAGCTAATACCAATATCAAAGTTAGTTTAATTGAACCTGGGCCATTAAAAACGTATTTTTCAAATAATGTTAATCAAATAGAAAAAGAAAATATTGTAAAAAATCCACCTATTGCCAAACGATTTACGTTACCGCCTGAGGCTGTGTTGCCTTACTTATTCCATGCACTTGAACATAAAAAACCCAAAATACGTTACAGGGTAACAAAAGTAACAAAAATAGCGGCTATTGCTAAACGTTTGCTTCCTGATAGATTAATGGATAGAATTTTAAAAAATAAATAATGAATCAAAGTATTCTTAGGACATAATATGCAAAATCAATTTATTTTTGATGTTAGTGAACAAAATATTCAAGAGATTATAAAAAGATCTTCTCAATCCCCTGTGTTGTTTTATTTTTGGTCATCAAGAAGTCCCAATTATGAAGCAATGACTCAAACTTTAACTAAATTAGCTAATGAACATCATGGTCAATTTATTTTGGCAAGTGTTAATTGCGATGAAGAGCAAATGCTGGCTGCTCAATTTGGTTTGCGGGCCATTCCAACTGTTTATTTATTTCAAAATGGTCAACCTGTTGATGGCTTTCAAGGTCCTCAATCCGAAGAAACCATTAAAACTTTTTTAGAAAAAGTGCTACCAAATGAAGATGAGCTTAAATTAATTGAAGCTCAAAATTTATTTCATGAGGCTAAATATGAAGAAGCATTACCACTGTTACGGCAAACCTGGAAATCACTAACCGATCATTTGGGTAAACCAAGAACCGATATTGCATTAATGCTAATAAAATCACAAATTGAACTTAAACAGCTAAGTGAAGCAAAAGAAGTGCTGGCAACTATTCCGCTACAAGATCAAGATTCAAGCTATCATGGATTACAAGCCGAAATTGAATTACTTGAACAAGCTGCTAATTCTCCAGAATTACAACAATTACAGGCAGAATTTGCTCAACATCCTGATAACGTTGAACTAATGATTCAATTGTCTTCCCAATTAATGCATGTAGGGCGTCATGAGGAAGCATTAGAGTTGTTATTCAAACCATTGACAAAAGATATTAATGCTGGTGACGGGCAAGTGAAGAAAACATTACTCGATTTATTGGCGGCATTAGGAACAAGTAATCCGTTAGCTAGTAGTTATCGACGTAAATTGTATACTTTATTATATTAAGATTTATGAAATTTAATAAAGCGAAAGGATTCAACAATAAACTATTGTTGAATCCACTTTATTTAGTGTTCAATAATGCGGGGAAAATCTTCGTTACTACGTAATGTTAAGACTTCAACACCATTTTCAGTAACCAAGATAGTGTGTTCATACTGAGCCGAAAGTCCATGATCTTTGGTTTTAACCGTCCAGCCATCTTTCATGGTACGAGTACGCCAATCACCCGTATTTATCATTGGTTCAATGGTAAAGGTCATTCCTGGTTTTAAAATTACACCGCCGTCATCAGCATCATAATGTAAAACTTGAGGTTCGTCATGATAGACTTCACCAATACCATGACCACAATATTCTCGGACTGAAGAAAAACCAAATCTATCGACATATTTTTGAATCGTTTTACCAATTTCCTTTAAACGAATGCCAGGTTTGATAATTTTAATCGCCTCGTAAAGGCTCTCTTGTGTAACTTGGCATAATTTTTCACCTGTGATAGTTGGCTTACCAGCAATGTACATTTTAGAGGTATCGCCATGATAGCCATCTTTAATAACTGTCACATCAATATTTAGAATATCGCCATCTTTTAACTTTTTGTCAAAACTTGGAATACCATGACAAACCACATCATTAATTGAAATACAACTGGTGTGTTGATAACCATGATAACCAATATTAGCCGGAATAGCCTTTTGGACATTGACGATATGTTCATAACAGATCTTGTCTAGTTCACCTGTAGTAATACCAGGTTTAACATAAGGCTCTATCATTTCTAAAACTTCAGCAGCGAGTTTGCCTGCTATACGCATTTTTTCAATTTCAGCAGGGGTTTTTAACTTTATAGACATTAATTTTTTCCTTTAATATTAATGACAATATCCTATCATACAGCACTATTTCGTCAAATTATACCAGAGAATTAATTATACCTTTTTCTTATATTCCTATAATTTTTTTGTAAAAAAGTTTCAGGAAAATATATGTTTTAGTATAAAATTCAAAACTATTATTATATTCGTTCGATATTCTGTATATAATTATACCCATTATAAAAAAGGCTTTAATCGCAATGCAATGTCGCTTTTACCAACAAAAAAAGTGTTTATCTTGTCAATGGATTGAACATCCTTATCATGTACAACTGGCAGAAAAACAAAATAAGTTATTACAAAAATTAATCCAATTTAAACCAAACAAGGTTGAAGAACCTTTTGCTAGTCATGAAACCGCTTTTCGTAATAAAGCAAAGATGGCAGTGTTAGGTAGTGTCGAAAAGTCCGTTTTAGGTATACAAACGGGGAATGAGGCCGTTGATTTATGCGATTGTCCTCTTTACTCAAACAGTATGCAAAATATCTTAAAACTTGTTCGAACTTTCATTCGTAAACAAGGGCTTATTCCTTATAATATTAATAAGCGTAAAGGGGAGTTGAAATTTGTTATAATTACTGAAAGTAAAATTGAGAGTACGAGCAACTTTATGTTGCGATTTGTTTTAAAATCACACAAGTTTGTTGCTAAAATAAATGATTCTATTAAACAATTACAAGACAAAATTCAAAACTTAGACGTAATCTCGATAAATATTCAACCAAATCATGCGGCTATTTTAGAAGGTGAAGAAGAAATAGTCTTAACTGATAATTCATTTCTTCCGATAACTTTAAATAACACTCCTCTTTTTATTAAACCTAAAAGCTTTTTTCAAACAAATCCATATGTTGCCAGCAGCCTTTATAAAACAGCAAGTGACTGGGTCACAGATTTACCTATTCATTCTATTTGGGATATGTTTTGTGGGGTAGGTGGTTTTGGGTTAAGTTGTGCTAACCTTGTTGCTGAGAAAAATATTAGCCTTACAGGTATTGAAATTAATTCAGATGCAATTGAGTGTGCAACTAAATCAGCAAAAAAATTAGGTTTTAAACAATTAAACTTCAAAGCATTTGACGCAACACAATACGCTACAGCTCAAAAAAATGTACCGGATTTAGTTTTACTAAATCCCCCAAGACGAGGGGCAGGTAAAGTACTTATGCAGTATTTGAAACAAATGGCACCTAATTATATTATGTATTCAAGTTGTAACTTATTTTCATTAGTTCATGATTTAATGTTACTGCCAAATTATCAAATCCAAAAAGTAAAATTATTTGACATGTTTCCGCATACTTCACATATGGAAGTATTAGTTTTATTGCAACGATTATAAATAAAATAGATTTATGATAAATATTATATGTGCTATTTCCTATCCATGAAATAGCTGTTATTTTTTAAAAGTTGTCATGCTTTTAAGATCAAATTATTTGTAATAAAAATAGTAAATTATAGTTTTTAGGATTGCTATATTACGACGTATAATGCTTTTTATTCCAAATGTTGTCATAAATTAGCCCATCGCATAATTTTAAATTATGCTAATATAAATATCAAATAACTAAATTTTAAGGAAGCGCAAAATATGATTCCTGATGTCTCAAAAGCACTTAGTTGGTTAGAAAAACACTACACCATTTTACAAGGTATTCAACGTGGTATTGAACGAGAAACTTTACGTATTTTGCCTGATGGATCATTGTCAAAAACGCCATTTCCTTCAAAAATTGGTGCTGCGTTAACCCACCCTTGGATAACAACTGATTTTGCCGAATCAATGTTAGAATTTATCACGCCAGTTAATACTAATATTGATTATATGTTGACGTTTTTGCGCGATTTGCATCGTTATGCTAGCGTAAATATTGGTGATGAAATGATGTGGCCTTTAAGTATGCCTTGTTTTGTTGCAAACGAAAAAGATATTATTCTTGCTCAATATGGTACTTCTAATGAAGGTCGCTTTAAAACGATTTATCGTGAAGGATTGAAAAACCGCTATGGTGCAATGATGCAGACCATTTCAGGTGTTCACTATAATTTTTCACTACCAACTGCATTTTGGCAAGCAAGAGAAGGGGTTAAAAATACCGAAGAAGGCAAAGCTGTAATTTCTGAAGGTTATTTTACCTTAATACGAAATTATTATCGTTTTGGTTGGGTTATTCCTTATTTATTTGGTGCATCGCCATCAATGTGTTCTTCATTTATTCAAGATCCAGTTAAAGCACAAGCCTTTATTGAACAAACAAATGGCAACTGCTATTTGCCTTATGCAACTTCTTTAAGATTAAGTGATATTGGATACACCAATAATGCTCAAAAACAGCTTGGTATTACTTTTAACCATTTAAATACATATGTTGAGGGACTAAAACGGGCAACGCGCACAAAGTCTGTAGATTTTGCTAAGTTGGGAATTAAAGCGGATGGGCATTATCGCCAATTAAATGATAATGTATTACAGATTGAAAATGAGTTTTACGCACCTATTCGACCTAAACGAGTGCCAATGGCAGGGGAATCTCCATCGGATGCACTTTTGCGTGGTGGTATTGAGTATATTGAAGTAAGAGCATTAGATGTTAATCCATTTTCGCCAATAGGAATTACTGAAGATCAAATACGTTTTATAGATCTATTTTTAATTTGGTGTGCACTAGCACCAGCACCAGAGATGAGTAGTAAAGAACTTGAATGTGCTAAATTGAATTGGAATAAAGTCATAATAGAAGGGCGAAAACCAGGACTTGAGATTGGTATTGGTTGTGAAAGTAATCGAGAGCCATTATCTAAAGTTGGTCACGAATTATTTAAAGATTTGTTACGTGTTGCTGATGTTTTAGATCATCAAGATGATATGCAGCGTTATCGTAATGTTTGTGAACGTCTCGATTTAATGTTTGATCAACCAGAATTAACTTTATCAGCAAGAACGTTGCAAGCGATAAGTGATTTAGGTACAGCTGAATTTGGTTTAGCTTTAGCAAATCAATATAAAAAACAACTTATGGTAGAACCTTTAGCATTATTAACTGAAGGTGATTTTGTACAACAACGACATTTATCTATTGAGAAACAGATAAAGAAAGAGCAAGGAGATACTTTATCTTTTGATGAATATTTGGAAAAATTGAACGCCAAAAATGTTTAAAAAGCGCTGTTATACTTTACGTTATCAGGCAGATAACAAAGTTGAGTTGGTTTTACCTAATCAATCAATAATAGTTAATACGCCATTAATTGATCAAACATCGTTTTCTATTTTAGTTTGGAATATTTTTAAACTAAAAAGGGCTGATTGCATTGATATACTCAAAAACTATGTTGATAAGACTAAACTTATTTTGTTACAAGAAGCTCAAACAACATCGCCGTTACTAAATTTTATTTCACAACACAATAAAATTGCGGATCATGTTCCAGCATATTGTTTTAACGATATTTATGCTGGAGTCATGACAATTTCAGACTCTTTGCCAACCTCACTTTTTTCTTTTAGAGAAAAAGAACCATTAATCCGTGTCCCTAAATCTGCTTTAATTACTATTTATCCTATTAGCAATTCCAAACAACAGTTATTAGTTGCTAATATTCATGCCGTAAATTTCAGTATTGGTGTGAAAGTTTATCGCCAGCAAATACACATGCTATTAAATCATATAAAAGAGCATACTGGTCCAGTGATTTTGGCCGGTGATTTTAATGCATGGAGTCGGCAACGATTAAATTTGTTGTATCATTTTGTCCGTTCAATTGAACTTAAGCCAGTTAATTTTTCAGTAGATGTTCGAAAGAGATTTATGGGCAGACCACTTGATTTTGTTTTTTATCGAGGATTACAACTTAATGCGGCTGAAATTATTAGCACAACCGCATCAGATCATAATCCTTTATTAGTAAATTTTAGATTGGATTTGCGTTGACAAGATTAATTGTCAACATATCACCTTCTTGAACTCTAGAATTTTTTAGATTATTCCATTGCAAGATATCGGTAATTTTCACACGATAATTTTGAGCTATAGAGTAGAGGCTATCTCCTGCTTTAACAAGATAAACAATCTTTTTTACATTTTTGGAAAAACTATCCTTACTTACTATACTGTTACTTTGAATAAAACTTGTTCTAAATTCAAACGCCATATTAGAACGAGGAGTATCTTGTAAAAGTTCTGTAATTTCATTCACAACAAGGTTTTCTGCTTGTAGCTTTTTGAATAAACTTTTAGCATGAGCATAAGGAACAAGCAAATGGAAAGGGCCATTTACTGTTTGTTGCACATATCCAGCATTATAAGTAGCTAACTCATCAAGTGATAGTTCTGAGTATTTAGCAATTTTAGCAAGAGAAATATTTTTTGATATATCAATTCTAACGAGTGAATTTTCATAATTACAATCAGGTAATTTAATTCCATATCGTTTATTATTCTTAACAATATCAATAATTGCTAAAATTTTAGGCACATAGTGCATAGTTTCTGTTGGTAAGTCTAGCGACCAATAATTAATTGGTAAACCTTTAGCCTGATTTCTCTCAATGGCTTTTCTTACTCGACCTTCACCTGCATTATAAGCAGCCAAGGTCAATAGCCAATCACCATCAAAACGCTTATTTAAATTTTGTAAAAGTGAAATAGCTGAATTAGTCGATGCAATTAGATCTCGACGAGCATCAAACGAACTACTTCGCTGTAGTCCATACTCCTTAGCTGTAATAGGAACAAATTGCCATAATCCTGCAGCTTGAGCAGAGGATGTAGCAAGTGGGTCATAAGCGCTTTCAATAAGAGGAATTAAAGCTAGCTCAGCAGGTAAGTTATTTTTATGAAGCTGATTAATAATGTAATAAACATAAGGCTCTGAACGTAACGCAACGGCTTCAAAACCTTTAGGATTACGTAATAATCGTTCTCTTTCCGCGCTAACGCGACTATTTTCTGGAACATTAGCCTCAATCTGATTCAGCATATATTGCCATGGATTTTGAGTAATAGATACATAATTACTGGAACTATTTGTATTATTAGCTGTGTTTTTTGAATACTTTATTCTAACAACAGGATTATATCGTGGTCCATGATGCTGACATGCGATTAAAAACAAACATAACGCTGTAAATATTAATAACTTTTTCATTAGTCCGTAAATTTTACCTAAATTAAGATTAACATTATACCTAAAAAATATCTTTTTGGCTTCTAAAAAAACAAACAATTCTAATTCATTATTAATTTTGAACTTATTTTGTAATTTAGTTTCATGACATCGTAAAAATAAATTAATTTTTTTTTCGTCAGATAAATTAGACGGTAATGTTATTAATTTATTAGAAATCGAATCTAAATAGCTTTCGATATTTTTGTCATCGGGCAGCATTTGGGACGCAAATGCTAAATTTGATAAAGTATATTCATGACCTGCACAGATTAAAGTATCATTAGGCAGTTGTTTTAATTGTTTTAAAAAATTTAACATTTGTTCATGAGTCCCTTCAAAAATCCTTCCACAACCGGCTGAAAATAAAGTATCTCCGGAAAATAAATAGGGCCTGCAATAATATGCCAAATGACCAAGAGTGTGCCCTGGTACTTCTATAACTTCAAAACTAAAATCACCAATACATACTTTATCCTGTTTGATAAGATAATTAATTGGTAAATTGATTTCACTTGGACCGTAAACATCAATATCTTGATATTGAGCTTTTAATTCGTTTACTCCTCCAGTGTGATCAATATGGTGATGAGTAAGTAAAATTCCAAGGGGTATTAATTTATGCTTATTAATATAATTAATAACAGGTTCGGCTTCCCCAGGATCGATAATTATGGCTTGGTTACTGGCATTGGTTAGAATCCAAATATAATTATCCTTTAAGGATGCAATGCTATGTAGTTTATACATTTTAATTTTTTACCATTAATTATAAATTATGTCGTTAAAAGCAAATAAACTTTTTAAAATTGAATAAAAATATTTAATTAATACATTAACCATTTATGCATTGTTCAAATATAGTATCTTGTAGTGTAGGGGATTGAGCTTGTGTTTTAGCTATAATGTCACAACGCTCGTTTTCAATATGCCCAGCATGACCTTTTACCCAAATCCATTCAATTTTGTGAGTTTGTACTACTTGATCAAGCCTTTTCCATAAATCAACATTTTTTACTGGTTTTTTGTTGGCGGTCTTCCAACCATTTTTTTTCCAACCATGTATCCAATTAATAATTCCATTTCGCAAATATTGACTATCAGAATATAATTCAATTTGACAAGGCTGCTTTAATTGCTCTAAAGCAACAATTGCAGCTAATAATTCCATACGATTATTCGTAGTTTTAAAAAAACCTTCTGATAATATTTTTTCGTTTGTTTTATATTTTAAAATTGCAGCATAACCACCAGGACCGGGGTTACCTAGGCAAGAGCCATCAGTATATATTTCAATTTTTTTTAACATCTTTTTAATTTCATTTATGACTATTTAAATTTTTTATTAATTCATTTACTGTAATTCTGTGACTTAAATAAATTAAGGACTATATTAATTTTTGAATGTATCAACTTTAAGGGATTTTGGTGCTAGACTATACCACTAAATAAAAGTTTTTCCCAACGATTGATATAAAAGAGAAGAAAGTGATCCATAATTCTACACGACAAATTGTATTAGATACTGAAACGACAGGTATGAACCAAGAAGGTAATAATCATTATGAAGGACATAAGATTATTGAAATTGGCGCTGTTGAAATTATTAATCGACGTTTAACTGGTAACCATTTTCATGTTTACATAAACCCCGAACGCTTAATTGATGAAGATGCATTTAAAGTGCATGGAATCAGTGATGATTTTGTTAAAGATAAACCTATATTTAAAAATGTTGCTCACGATTTTATTAAATTTATAGATGGTGCCGAGTTAATTATCCATAATGCATCATTTGACGTAGGTTTTATGGATTATGAATTTCGTCTTTGTGGTCTGGATTTTAAAACAGCTGATCATTGTATTATTACTGATACCTTGGCTATGGCAAGGCGTTTGTTTCCAGGTAAACGTAATAATTTAGATGTGTTATGTGAACGTTATCAGATAGATAATTCCCACCGAACATTGCATGGTGCATTATTAGATGCTGAGATTTTAGCTGAAGTCTATTTAGCTATGACAGGTGGGCAAACGACATTGTCTTTTAGTTCTGAAGATAATAACTCATCTTTATCAGAATCTAATTCAATTAAAAGAGTAGAACGTAATGGTGTGCCTTTGAAAGTAATCAGAGCCACAGGACATGAACTTTCTGAACATGAGATTATTTTAAAAAAAATTGACAAAAAAAGTGGGGGAGCATTGTGGAATATAAATTAATGATTGTTTTGTATTCAATTGATCGTATATTTTAAAAATTTTATTGACGAGAATAAAAATAATCTTTAATATCACGCCTACTTTAACGTTTCGACGTTAAAGCTATCAAATAAAGCGGAGCGGTAGTTCAGTTGGTTAGAATACCTGCCTGTCACGCAGGGGGTCGCGGGTTCGAGCCCCGTCCGTTCCGCCAATTCATTAAGAATATCAATCGATTAAAGCACTCCACGAAAGTGCTTTTTTTATTGCAATACTCTTTGTGTCAAATTTGTGGCACTTTCTGATAACGCATTTTCCGAAGCTACTAGAAAATGCCTAGAAGATAAGTGGGCATATCTTCTAACTGTATCAGCTTTACTCCACGCTCCTAAATCTTGTAGTGCGTGTGGATGAGTGCCATTCATGGAGTGTCTGCTTGCCCAAACATGCCTTAAATCGTGAAATCTAAGATGGGATAGACCAGCTCTTTTACGAGCGTTTCTCCATACTTTTGAATTAGCACGCTTTATTGGATTACCTTTGTAAGTAAAAACATTGGTTGGGTGTTTGCCTTGCAAATTTTCTAAAACATACAATGCAACGCTGTTTAATGGAATACCAATACCTTTGGTCTTTACTTTCCCACTACCGATGTTAACCCATGCATGACGATTTTTAATATCAACATTTTCCCACAAAAGACCTGTGATATTACTCATTCTTAAACCTGTTGCTAGTGCAAAAAGAACAATAGGTATTAAATGAGCAGGTAATTCATCAACAAGCCTTTTTTCCTGATTCGGTGTTAGCATAACTTGTCTTGGTGGTGGTTCTGGTAACATTTTTATAGCGGGTACTTTATCAAGGATATCATTCTCATATGCGCAATTAAGTACGCCTCTAATCTGTTGCAGTACACCGTTAACAGTTCTGTTTTTTACGCCTGTTTCCTGTTTTTCTTTTTTGATAAAATTTATTAAATTGCGATCAATTTCTGAAATATATTTATTAGCTAAATATTTATCCAACCAAATTAGATCGTAATTTTTATTTTCCTTTCTTTCTGGTTTCTCGTTTAACCAGACAACAACAGCTTCTATTCAAGTATATTCTGGTCGTTCACCCAATTTTGCCACTCGCCAGATTGTATCATATTCTCGAGCAGCTAGCTCTAATGCTTTTTGCTGATCGCTAGTCCCAGAGCTTTTGCGTACTCTTCCGGTACCATTCGGTGAGCTGTACGCGTAGTGCCAGATTTCGCCCTGTTTGTATAATTTAATTGGTTGCTTTGACATTTTTTTAACTCCTCAAACTCATTATGTCGCAGCACCTCTTGCGAGGTATCATTTTGATTTCTTTTTATGTAATTATCAAGATCTTCTTTCTCAAAAAACCAGTGTCCTTTTTTACCGCTACGTTTGTATCCCTTGATAATTCCTTTTGATGCTTTAGCTCTTACATTAGTTGGATGTTCTTTTAAATAACTCGCAGCTTCTTTTGTTGTGTAATACATAATTTTTTATCTAAATTTAATATTTTCACCAAATTTGGCGTTAATTCATTAGAATTATCCCCCAATGGGGGATATTGTTTATTTGTTTAACTCTGATGGTTTCTTTTCAACAATCTTCATAAATCCAACACCGAAATACTTAATATAAAGATCATTAATAAAAAAGAGCATTTCGTTAGCCATCCCAAGCCTTTCTTCATCCCAGCTATCAAGCGCGGCATGCACCTCATCTGCAATAATGCCGAATGCGTTAGCAGCTAAAGCTGACTGATTTAAAAGCGCACCAGCTATAAATGAGCTGAATTGATTACGTATATCTTCATTAGAAAAGTTATTAAGTAAATTAGAATCGCTTGTAACTGAAAAATCTGCATTTGGGTTATGCTTTTTTGCTAACACTATAAATTGCTGTCTTACCGCATTTGCCGCAACTTCATTTAATTCACTGTTAATAATCATTTTAGTTAAGCTCATCTTTATGCCTCCTATTTAATATGTACGCATCAAGTTTGTTATTTTGTATTTTTCCATTAGTTGCTTTTACCTTGTGTTAATTGATACTCAATAGCAGAACGGAATCCTTGCGCAAACACATCAAAGATTTGTGCCGTATCGTTTTCAACATAGTTGTTTAATGCTTTGATGCTTGGGTCTCGAACCAATGAAAAATCTAGTTTATTTTTAACAACAAACTTTTCAAAACAAGTGTGAACAGTAAACATAAGATTATTCATTGGATGATTCCTCCATTTTTATAAAAGCATTTTCTATAACACCTTTTAATATCAGTAACAACCGAATTGATTCATGGTTTCATCATCCACAGTAGTTAAATCGGCACAACGAAGCGTGTCAGCAATAGCGCCGATACCGTCATTTGCGATACTAAGCACTTCTCTTAATTCTTCTTTAGAGGCAGATGTTGATAATAAATAATTAACTGGGTTATACATGGGTTATACCTCCATATGTGATTTAATGGCTTTTATTCCATTTTCGTTGTAACGAAAGTTAGTGACTTGCTTATCTGAATGTTCAGCTTTATCTAGCACAAAGATGCCATTTTCCGCTGTCTTCAAATTGTACTTATTAGCAATTAGTCCCACCTTGTGACCTGATATTCCCAGTTGTGCGCCGACTTCTTTTGCTGAATAAGTTTGACCATCTAGAATAGGATAGGGGACAACAGAACCTGCGATTGGATTAATTAACTTAGCATAGATAGCTTGTTTTGATGGCGAACTCAAATTAGATAAGTGGCCACATAATTTTTCAGCAACGTTATAAACTTCTTTTATCGCTCTTGCTTTTCTTAACTCCGGTAATCCTGAGTTATCAATTTTCGGCGTAGGTGTAAGCTCTCCTTTTTTGTAATCCAAAAATACTTGGTTAACCGTCAACTGAAATTTTGGACTGATCCAACCGGCATAAGAAATGGCCAAAAGTTCATGGGCGAATGTACCAGAAGAAATACCGCCTTTTGTGATAGTGATTATTTCTTGACCAAAGGCAGAATTCTGCCTTAGCTCTTCAATAAGTTCTTGAGTGGACTTTGTTGCTAACCATGCTTTGGAATGGCAACACATTTTCAAACAAAAAAATTAAGGGGTAAGTGTTTTTTAAATTCAACGGGAGGCAAGTAGCCTAACGAAGAATGTAATCGTTTATGCCTATTGGTTGGATCGGCTACACTAATTCATACAACTTTTTTAAGGGGTAAGGTAAACTTATCACAACTAAAAAAGGAACAAATATGAATAAGATTAAACACAAAAGACGAACATTCACAGATGATTTTAAACAGCAAATGGTCAGTCTTTATCGACATGGTAAATCACGTAGTGAAATCGTTGCAGAATATGATTTGACACCATCAGCTTTGGACCGTTGGATAACGCAAGCAAGCCAAAGCGGCTCATTTAAAACAAAAGATAATCGCAGTCCACAAGAACAAGAGTTAATCGCATTGCGTAAAGAGCTTAAACAGCTGCGTATGGAAAACGATATTTTAAAGCAAGCAGCACTGATAATAGGACGAAAATCGCTATCCTAAAAGCAAATCGACATCGTTATAGCATAACAAAACTATGTCAATATTTAGGATTATCAATACATTACGCTTATTATCAGTGTAAATTGAATAGACAAAAATCAGTAGGGCTTTATGCCGATAAAATCGTGACGCTATTTAATCAGAGCTATCATTCTTATGGTACAAGACGAATTCGTTTTGATTTACAGAAAGAGAATATTTGGGTGTCACGCCGTTACATTGCTCGGGTGATGAAAGCCTTATTGCTGGTATCAAAATACACCGTTAAACGTTATCAATCTCACACTACGGAAGTGAATGAAACCGCCACAGAAAATCACCTGCAACGACAATTTGATGTAGGTGATAAAAAACAAATTGTTGTTGCGGATTTAACCTATATTCAAGTTAAGCAACGTTGGAACTATTTATGTGTTTTAGTGAACTTATCCGATAGGCAGATTGTCGGTTACCATGTTGGTCAACATAAAACAGCAGAGCTTGTTATGTCGGCATTAAGCCAAATTAAACAACCATTATTAAAATTAGATTTATTTCATTCAGACCGCGGTAAAGAGTTTGATAATCGGTTATTAGAGGCGTGTTTTAAGACATTTAATATCACGCATTCATTAAGCAAGAAAGGGTGTCCATATGACAATGCGGTAGCGGAAGCGACATTTAAAACAATTAAAACGGAATTTGTAAAAGGCCAACGTTTCAACTCAACGGCTGAGTTACAACGCGCTTTTTCGGCTTATGCCTATTGGTATAATCATAAACGATTACATTCTTCGTTAGGCTACTTGCCTCCCGTTGAATTTAAAAAACACTTGCCCCTTAATTTTTTTGTTTGAAAATGTGTTGCCATTCCATTTTACCTCATTATTCATCATGCCAAGAACAATGCTAACAGATAAACGGTGGGAAAAGCTACTACAAATAATGAAAAATACCGGCCGAGTTTATAATAAATCCGAGCATCGGATGACGTTTGAAGGGAGCCTTTTCCGAATGAGAACCGGTATTCCTTGGCGAGATTTGCCAGAAGAGTTTGGTGAATGGAGCACCGTCTATAGACGATTTAATTTGTGGTCTAAAAAAGGAATATTAGTTGATATTTTCAAACGCTTATCACAACTAGCGGATTTTGAATGGGTGTTCCTAGATGGCTTGATTATCAGGGCTCATCAACATAGTATAGGCGCTGCAACGGAGCATTGTGAGCAAATAGGTCAGAGCTGTGGTGGTAATTCAACTAAAATTCATCTTGCGGTTGATAGTGGTGGTTTGCCTATTTG
>NZ_JBIDFG010000010.1:0-47404 GCF_046635625.1 Gilliamella sp. BG1
GTGCCTTGTGCCTAAAATGGTACTGCATTTTGTTCCACCTGTCAAGTAATATTTTGTTTTATTTAGATTTTTTATAATTATTCGCTTATTTAATAAGCTTACCTTTCTAAAGCGATGAAAGTATAACCATTTATAAAATAGTTGGCTAGTTTTTTGGCGGACTTTTTTGTAAAGAAATGTAAAGATGAAAACGATTGGCTTTAGAGATAGGTGAATTTTATAATTAAAATAGGGTATTAGCTTTAGGACTTTTTGATTTTTGCGGAATAATTAATATTGCTGATAACATCTAAAACACAAACACGCCCAACAACCCAGTTTGACGTGCTAGCTTTATTTCGTTATCGGTATATTTTGGCGCTCTGATAAGGCAAACTTATTAATATTGTGGTGCTATCGATGTGTTTTTTGCTTTAAAATCGCTTAGGTAGGATATTGATTTTATTTGATTTTTTGTTTTAGTGAAATTAATTCGCTATAAAGTATCTTTGGGAATTTTATATTTTGTTTAAGCCTATTTGAATGCATTTAAATATTACATGCTAGCTTTAATTTGTTCATGATAAAAAATTCTTACTTGAGATGCTGATTTTCTTAGTTGTCAGCACATTTTGATATTGGAATGTACCAACAACTAGGCAATGTTCTGCTTTATAGACTCTATTTAGCGTAGAATTAATGTTTGACCTATTTACCAATACAAAACGAACTGAATATACGGCCTAATAAATCATCAGAAGTAAATTCTCCTGTGATTTCGCTTAAGGATTCTTGCGCTAATCTTAGCTCTTCCGCAAGCAATTCACCAGCATGGAAGGTGACTAGTTGGTGTTTACCATTATTTAAGTGCTCGGCTGCCTTTTCAAGTGCTTGAAGGTGGCGGCGTCGGGCTAAGAATCCACCTTCAGTGCTGCTAGTAAAGCCCATGGCCTGTTTTAGGTGTTCGCGCAATAAGGTAACGCCTTCGCCTGTTCGTGCCGAAAGTTGAATGAGTGAGTAGCCGTTTACTTCGCTATATCCTAGCTTTTCGCCTGTTAAATCGGCTTTATTACGAATTACGGTTACTGGCATATTTTTAGGTAAGCGTTCAATAAATTCAGGCCATAGCTTTTCTGGGTTGGTTTCTGTTGTGGTTGTGCTGTCAACCATAAATAATACACGATCAGCTTGCTCAATTTCTTGCCAAGCACGTTCTATACCAATTCGTTCCACTTCGTCACTAGCTTCTCGTAAACCTGCGGTATCAATAATGTGTAGTGGCATGCCATCAATATGGATATGTTCACGCAGTACATCACGCGTGGTGCCTGCGATATCGGTCACAATGGCAGCTTCACGCCCAGCTAACGCATTAAGTAAGCTTGATTTTCCTGCATTAGGACGCCCTGCTATGACTACTTTCATGCCTTCTCGTAACAGTGTTCCTTGTTTAGCTTCTTGGCGAACTTCGCTTAAACGAGTTATTACTTGGTTAAGCTGTGCTTCTATTTTGCCGTCAGATAAAAAGTCAATTTCTTCTTCAGGAAAATCGATTGCTGCCTCGGTAAATATGCGTAAATGAATTAAGGATTCAACCAAGGCATTCACTTTTTTAGAAAATACTCCTTGCAAAGATGATATTGCCGATTTTGCCGCTTGTTCTGAGCTAGCATCAATCAAATCAGCAATAGCTTCGGCTTGAGCCAGATCTAGCTTGTCATTTAAAAATGCACGCTCTGAAAACTCTCCCGGCTTTGCAATGCGGATGTTAGGAAGTTCTAATATACGCTTTAAAAGTAGATCCAAAATAACTGGACCACCGTGCCCTTGTAATTCAAGTACATCTTCGCCTGTAAAAGAGTGTGGATTTGGGAAAAACAGCGCAATACCTTCATCTAAGATTGAACCATCAGTAGCTAAAAAAGGAAGATAATGCGCATACCTTGGTTTGGGTATTTGCCCTAATACTGCCTGAGCCACGGCTTGGGCTTGGGGTCCAGAAATGCGCAATATACCTACGCCACCACGACCTGGTGGTGTTGCTTGTGCAACAATTGTGTCTGATTTCATATTTATCTGTAGCTGATTTAAATTTCAATAATTAATGATATCATGGACGCAGGGCAAAAACAGTAGTTACCCGTGCTTTTGCCGTGATGCGCCGATAATTCTAGCTAGATGGTTGACTGGGTAATTGGTTTTCAGGGGGATTACTATCGCTTGGATGGTCGAATAACCAAGAATTTGCTAGTGCTAGGGGTTCTCTTATTAATGCGATATATTTATCTCTTTTAGTCAAATCTAATGGCGCCGCTAAGCCTGATACTTCGTTAATTCCTGAACGTTTAGCAAGCATTAGCGATCGCAATAAATGAAAATCATTGGTTACCACAACCGTTTTGCCTAAAGGTAATATACGATTTGCATAGATAAATTGTTGGGCTGTTCGGGTTGATTTGTCTTCTTGATAAATTCGATTAGCATCGATCCCTTTTTCAATTAAATATTGAGCCATTACACTAGCTTCAGTTGCAGATTCGTTTTTGCCCTGTCCGCCACAAACAACAACTTTGGTTTGTGGGTTATTTTGTAAATAATTTATGGCAATATTTAAACGCTCGGCTAAGGTTGAAGAAGCTATGGCTGGTGTGTTAATCACTTGGGCTCCCAATACGACCAAGGTATCGGCATTTTTTATTGGTTTTTGCAACGAAGATATATAAATCGCAATGTTAGCAATAATGAAATAGGCTAATATTAAGGCTATACCATACTTTATTGATTTTGCTATCATCCATTTTTTCCTTTATTTTTTATAACAATTTTCAAAATGATCGTTAATTAATCCCATGGACTGCATAAAAGCATAACAGATGGTAGAACCAACAAATGTAAAACCTTTGTTTTTTAGCGCTTTTGACATTTTTTCTGATATATCAGTACTTACGGGAACTTCGCTTTTATCATTAAAATGGTTAATAATTGGTTTATTATCAACAAACGACCAGATAAATTGCGAGAAATCTTCACCATTTTTTTGCATGTTTAAATAAGCATGAGCATTTTTTACAATGCTATTTAGCTTTAAACGATTACGAATTAGTCCTTTATTTTTTAAAAGATGTTCAATATCTTCAGGCGTTAGCTGAATAATTTTGTGTGGGTCAAAATTAAAAAAGCAACGTCGATATTCATCTCGTTTTTTCAGAACAGTGATCCACGATAATCCCGCTTGTTGCCCTTCAAGGCAAATTTTTTCAAATAGTTTAAGGCTATCATATTGGGGGTTGCCCCATTCGTTATCGTGGTAATGAATGTATATTGGGTCATCCAAAACCCAACTACAGCGTACTTTGTTGCTATTTGTCATCAAATTTTATCCAATTTATCCATTATTGATTATGCTTTATCGTGATTTATATTTTTTAAGCTTCGATTAGTTGAATTATAAATCAAATAAGTAGTTTTGTTACATACATTAAATTTTTTTATGATGAAAAAAAAGCCTTTTTTTTGTGGCAGAATGAATCTCACGTTTTTAACTTAAATCAATAAAAGATAGATTTTTTATTTTCTAACTTAATTTAATAATAAGGTTTTTCCATGAGTCAGTCTGTAATCAACGCGGAATGGCAGCCTAGTGCTCGACCATTAAATCGGCAGGATTTTAAAACGTTAGTTTTGTCCTCTTTGGGTGGTACATTAGAATTTTATGATTTTGTTATTTATGCGCTTTACATCGATACCATTGTAAAACCACTATTTTTACCGCATTTTTTATCGCCATTAACGTTAGATTTATTTGCATGGGGCATTTTTGCTGCTGGTTATTTGGTTCGTCCTGTTGGTGGCATAATTATGGCGCACTTTGGTGATAAAGTGGGACGTAAGCGAATGTTTACCTTAAGCGTGGCTATGATGGCATTACCTACATTTATCATTGGTGTTTTACCAACTTATGAAGTGATTGGTATTTTTGCACCTCTGTTATTATTAGTAATGCGTATGCTTCAAGGTGCTGCTATTGGTGGTGAAATGCCAGGAGCTTGGGTGTTCATTGCTGAGCATGTGCCAAAGCAACGTTATGGTTTAGGTATCGGTACGTTAACTTCAGGTATTACTGGCGGTATTTTACTTGGCTTTATTGTGACTATCGTTATTGATCTTTGTTTTACCACCGTAAATATTTTAGATTATGCTTGGCGTATTCCGTTTATTATTGGTGGTATTTTTGGCGTTATTTCGGTTTATTTACGTCGATTTTTATCTGAAACACCTATCTTTAAAGAGTTAGCGGCACGCAAAGCAATTGAAAAGAATATTCCTGTCGTTACCGTGCTTCAAAAACATAAAACAGCTTGCCTAATTGTGGCTCTTTTGACTTGGTCGTTGTCGACGGCAATTATGGTGGGTATTTTGATTACACCGGGTCGTATTGTAGGTGGTATGTACCATTTTGCTAATCTTGATTGGCGTATTGGTGGTTGTATTGCTGCACTAACTTTGACTATCGGTTGCGTTATTTTTGGTTGGTTAGAAGATAAAATAGGTACAACCAAAACTATGCTAATTAACTGGGGCGGACTTGCTATTATGAGCATTGTATTTTATAGCTCTTTGTCGCCAGATATGTCCTTAACTAAACTTTATTCGCTTTGGGCTGTATTTGGGCTATTTATTGGTTCTGTTGCAATGACAGCAATAGTTGGTACAAGAGCTTTCCCTCCTGCGATCCGTTATTCGGGTTTGTCATTTTCGTATAATTTAGCCTATGCGCTATTTAGTGCATTTACACCAACATTAACCATTTATCTATTAAGCCCTGAACATTTATTAGGTCAATATAGTTATCTTGGTGCTGGTATTTACATCTCTTTTGTAGCGTTAATTGCGGTTGGGGTCGGTTTCTTTCCTTTAGCTAAAAATGGCTGGCAAAGTGATGCAAATCATTAATCGATAAAAGCCTAAATAATAAAAACATTAATTATAAAAATAATCACGAAAGATCAACACGCCCTAATATATAAAAATATTAACAAAACAGCAGGACTAATAGCCTGCTTTTTTATTACTACTATCGGTCGTTTTTAACGCATGGTAACAAACTCTTCGGCAGCAGTTGGGTGAATAGCCACCGTATTATCAAAGTCTTTTTTAGTTGCTCCCATTTTAAGCGCTACTGCAAAGCCTTGTAACATTTCGTCCATTCCGTAACCAATACCATGAATACCAACAATTTTTTCATCTTTCCCCACGCATACTAATTTCATTCGACAAGGTTGTCGATGCTGTGTTACTGCGGTGTACATTGCTGTAAATGTTGATTTATACACTTTTACGTTTTCTTCACCATACTGCTGTATTGCTTCTGGTTCAGCCAATCCTACTGTACCAATTGCAGGATGAGTAAATACGACGGTCGGAATATTACTGTAATCTAAATGTTCATCAGGTTTATTGTTAAATAACCTTTCTGATAAGCGGCGCCCTGCGGCAACTGCAACAGGTGTTAGCGCTATAGCGCCTGTAATATCATCACCGACAGAATAGATGCCTGGGACATTGGTGTTTTGGTATTTGTCGACGATAACAAAACCTTTATTATCAACCGCAATTCCTGCCGCCTGTAAATTCATGTCATTTGTTGCTGGATCACGTCCAATCGCCCAAATTAAACAATCAACTGTGTAACTTTCGCCATTTTCGAGGTTTAATGTTAGTGAATTATCACTATTTTTAATTACCGATTTTGGAACCGCAAAAGTATGTAATTGTTGTCCTTCAGTAGCAATAACTTCCATTAAGGTTTCAACAATAAGCGGATCAAAAGATCGTAGTGGTGTAGCATTGCGAACAAATTGATGTGTTTGTGCACCCAAGCCGTGTAATACGCTTGCTATTTCACAAGCAATATAACCTGCGCCAACAACTGCCACACGTTTTGGCAAGGCTTTTAGAGCAAAAAAGCCATCTGAAGTAATGCCATATTGCGCACCTGGAATATTGGGAATGCTTGGTTTTCCGCCAACAGCAATTAGAATATGATCAGCACTATAGTGTTCGCCATTTACCTCAACGGTATGAGAGTCAACAAATTTTGCATAGCCATGAATGACATCAACTTTGTTATTAGTAAGAACCCGATCGTAAGACTGATGAATGCGATCAATATAAGCAGTTCGACTAGCAATTAATTTATCCCAATTGAATTGATTAATAGTGGTATCAAAACCATAATCGGGACCATAATGTTTTATAGCTTCTGCAATTTGAGCACCATACCACATTACTTTTTTGGGTACACAACCAACATTAACACAGGTTCCACCTAATAATTTGGCTTCAATAATGGCACATTTCTTTCCGTAGGACGCAGCTCGATTAATTGATGCTATCCCTCCACTACCACCACCAATGGCAATGTAATCATAATGTTTGGTCATAAAATATCCTTAATACTCTTTTTCGTTATTTGCTTATTAGCTTTGCATAAAGATCACAATAAAAAAAGTATTAATTTTGAAATTTAACAATAGTTATTAACGATTGATTAAAGTGTATTAATTTTTTTTACTGATTTTTATCTTAAACAAGAATTAACTAAGGTTATTAAGAGCTGAAAAGCCAATTGGCTACTTATTTCCAAGTAGCCAATTTTATTTGTGATTATTTAGCTTAGCGTTTTTTTTATTGCATTAATAATGTTGGTTGTTGAACATCCATCTTCAAAATTGAGCACTTTAACAGTTCCACCAGCAGCAATAACTTCTTTACCGCCAGCGATATCTTCAGGTTTATAATCACCACCTTTGACTAATACATCGGGTAAAATAGTGGCTATTAATCGCTGTGGTGTTTCTTCCTCAAATGATACGACCCAATCAACTGAATCAAGTGCACCTAATACAATCATTCGTTGCATAAGTGGGTTTATTGGTCTTGATTCACCTTTTAACTGCTTAACCGAGGCATCGCTGTTCACAGCAACTATTAGACGATCACCAAGTTTACGCGCATTAGCAAGGTAAGAAACATGTCCTGCGTGTAAAATATCAAAGCAACCATTGGTCATGACAATTTTTTCACCACGCATCCGTGCTTTTTGAACTTCTTCTTTAAGTTCTTCTTCTGTCATTACACCAAATCCGTCATCGGCACGTGCTCGAATGGCATTACTTAACTCTACTTGTGATACTGTTGAAGTGCCAAGTTTACCAACAACAACACCCGCTGCCGCATTGGCTAAGAAACAGCTTTCCTCTAAAGATTGCCCTGCGGCTAAAGCTGCAGCTAATGTGGCAATTACAGTATCGCCAGCACCTGTTACATCAAATACTTCTTTAGCTTGAGTCGGTAGATGATAAGTTGGTTTATCTAATTGAAGCAATGTCATGCCTTTTTCGCTTCGTGTAACCAATAGCGCTTTTAGTTGGTACTGTTTAATCAGTTGGTGGCCTTTTTCTATGATTTCATCTTCACTTTGACAATGACCAACTACCGCCTCAAACTCTGACATATTAGGGGTTAAGATTGTTGCACCGCGGTAACGTTTAAAATCAGTCCCTTTAGGATCAACTAGAATTGGTACATTTGCTTGATTAGCAAGCTTAATTATTGCTTGAACTGCTGATAATGCACCTTTAGCATAGTCCGACAGAACCAATACTTTATGCGTCGCCAATGCTGTTTGAATACGCTCAAGAATAGGAGTTGCATCAACATTGCCAAATCCTTCTTCAAAATCAATACGGATCAATTGTTGATTGCGTGATAGGACTCGTAGTTTAGTTATGGTTGGGTGTGTTGAAACAGAGACAAAATCACATTGAACTTTGTGGTTACTTAGCAGTTCATCAAGAATTTTGGCTGGTTCATCAATACCTGTTAATCCAATTAGTCTTGCGTTACCACAAAGCGATGTAATATTCATAGCAACATTAGCCGCACCACCTGGTCGCTCTTCTAAAGAGTCAATTTTAACTACAGGTACTGGCGCTTCGGGGGATATCCGATTAGTTCCTCCATACCAATAGCGATCTAACATAATATCGCCTACAACTAATACATTGGCACAATTAAAATCAGGTAATGAGGTCTTCATTATGACTTGTTATCCTTAATTATTCAGTTAATTCATCTTTTATCTGTTAACTATCTTTATCAGATTCATAACTGTCGTTATCTTCTGTTTTGTCATTTTTTCGTGGTTGATAAAAACGGGCAAAAAAAGTGCCGATTTCAAACAGTAAACAGATAGGTACAGCTAGTAATATTTGTGAAAATACATCGGGAGGTGTAACAAACATTGCAACGGCAAACACTCCAACAATTATATAAGGGCGCTTTTTTCGTAGACTTTTAGGCGTAGTTATTCCTGTCCAACAAAGTAGTATAATGGCAACTGGCACTTCGAAAGCAAATCCAAAAACAATAAAGAGTGTCATTACAAAATCAAGGTATTTTGTAATATCTGTATTGATAGCTACATCAATAGGTGCAGTGTGAATAAAAAAGTAAAATGCTAGTGGAAACACCACAAAGTAAGCAAATGCGATACCAAGATAAAAGAGAATTGTGCTTGATACAATTAACGGCATTACTAGACGTTTTTCATGTTGATATAGTGCTGGTGCGATAAATCCCCAAACTTGATACAGTATGTAAGGAATTGAGATAAATATTGCCACCACAGCAGTTAGCTTAATTGGAGTAAAAAATGGCGCTGCAATATCTGTTGCTATCATGCTACTACCTTGAGGTAATTGGCTGATAAGTGGATTTGCCACGATATGATAAATATCATTGGAAAAATAGAGTAAGCAAGCTAATACTAGCAAAATACAGATAATAGAGCGTAGAAGCCGTGTTCTAAGTTCAACAAGATGTCCAATTAATGGTTGTGTAGCGTCGTCGGTCATGATTTATTTTTATCTGAGTGAGAGTGAGAATCGATCAGCGTTGCAGAGTCGATCTCGTTTTGTAATGATTCTGTTACGCGCTTTAAATCATCAATTGATTCTTGAATCTCTGGCGTAAGTGTTGTTAAACCACTTTGTTCAGCCTTTTTTAGACTGTCTTGTAACTCTTGCAGTTTAAGTTCTTTATTTAATTCTAACTGTACAGTAGCAGACATTCGGCGGAGTACTTTTATCCATCCTGCAACTGTTTTTATGGCAATAGGTAACCTTTCTGGCCCTAAAACCACCAGACCAATAATTAATACCAATAGTAACTGACCAAAGCTGATGTCGAACACGGGTTACTCTTTTTTGCTATTGTTAGTATCTGTATTGTTAGTATCTGATGAGTCAATATTCTCGACTTTTTGTAAATTGTCTTGCTCTTTTTGGTCGTGGCCGTCATCATCATTCATCGCTTTTTTAAAGCCTTTAATTGATGCACCAAGATCGGAGCCTAATGTTCGTAATTTTTTTGTTCCAAATAACAAAACAACAACAGCAACTAATATGAGGAGTTGAGGCAAGCTTGGCATCATGATAATTATCTCCAGTAAGGTTAATACCTAAATTATACACACAAACTACAATTTTCCCAAATAACTAGTTTTGTGCTCAATTCTTAATGCACAATTAGTATAATAATACATAATGCACAAAATAGTGCAATCGCTGTATATAAATTTCGTTCACGCTTTTTACTACGCTGAAGTTCTTGATTGATTTGCTGTAATTGAACATTCATTTGTTTAGAAATTCGTTCATAATCATTTAATTTTTCTGGTAACTGTGGCAACATGACCCGCCACTGAGGCAACGATTCCCAAGCTTGTTGTAGTATCTTTTTAGCACTATATTTATCTCGATACCACTTTTCTAAAAACGGCTTTGCTGTTTGCCACAAATCAAGTTCTGGATAAAGCTGACGACCAAGTCCTTCAATATAAAATAGCGTTTTTTCAAGTAAGGTTAGTTGGGGTTGGATATCCATGTCAAATTGACGTGCAACTTGAAATAATTGCAGTAAAATCTGTGAAAATGAGATTTCAGAAAGTGGTTTTGAAAATGCGGGCTCACATACATTGCGCATTGCCATTTCAAGTGCAATAACATCTGTTGTTGCTGGTACCCAGCCTGATGCAATATAGGTTTCGGCTATTTTTCGATAATCTCGATTGAAAAATGCTAAGAAATTTTCTGCAAGATAGCGTTGATCATCAGCACTTAATATACCAACAATCGCACAATCAATACCAATATAACGTGGATTTTGTGGTTCTGTAATATCAACAAAAATGTTGCCTGGATGCATGTCAGCATGAAAAAAGTTATCACGAAACACTTGGGTAAAAAAAGCTTGTACTCCTCGTTCTGCAAGTAATTTCATATCAACATTATTTTGCTTTAACTGATCGATATCTGCAATGGGGATCCCTTTAATGCGCTCTTCAACCATCACATTTTTTCGACATAAATCTTGGTAAACATAAGGGATATATAAAATGTCGCTATTGATAAAATTATCGCGTAATCTAGCCGTGTTGTAAGCTTCTTTTTGTAAATCTAACTCTTTTAATAGTGTCATTTCATAATCATGCACTATTTCAACCGCTCGTAATTTTTCGCCTGATTCAATCCGCTTAGTTAATTGTTTAGCCACCCAATACATCAAACTAATATCGGCTTGGATAACGTGTAAAATGTTAGGACGCAATACTTTGATAACTACTTCGGCTTGACTACGTTTTAATATCGCCTTATGAACTTGTGCTATTGATGCTGATGCTATTGGTTTTTCGTCAAAATCTGCAAAATAATAATCAATTGGCTGCTCTAAAGCTGACTCAATTATTTGTTTGGCAATTTTACCGTCAAAAGGGTTAACTTGGTCTTGTAATTTTGCCAAAGCATCGGCTATGTGTTTTGGTAAAATATCTCGTCGAGTTGAGATCATTTGTCCAATTTTCACCCAAACTGGACCTAGTTCTTGTAACGCTAGTTGTAAACGTTCACCGATTTCTTGATGTTTTGCTTTAGCTCTAACCCAAAACATACAAAATAATAAAGTACGCAACCATTTTGATGAACGATGTTTTGGCAACAATTCATTTAATTGATAAGCTCGAAATACAGTTAATATCTTAAACAGTCTAAAAAATGTCATTATTATTCATCGCATCAAAATTTAAAGCCAGTATGTAACGCAACTATACCACCAGTCATATTGTGATATTTCACATCGACAAATCCTGCATCTTCCATCATTTTTTTCAATGTATTTTGATCAGGATGCATACGGATAGATTCAGCTAAATAACGGTAACTTTCAGAATCATTTGCCACTATTTTCCCCATCAATGGTAGCATGGTAAATGAGTATAGATCATACGCTTTATTCAGAATTTGATATTGCGGTTTAGAGAATTCAAGAATTAATAAACGCCCGCCAGGTTTTAATACTCGCCACATGGATCGTAATGCTTTTTCTTTGTCGGTGACATTACGTAATCCAAATGAAATAGTAATACAATCGAAATAGTTATCTGCAAAAGGTAATTCCTCGGCATTAGCTTGTACATATTCAATGTTTTTAAATAAGCCTTTGTCACGTAGCTTATCTCGTCCCACTTTTAACATCGATTCGTTAATATCAGCTAACACAACCAATCCATCATCACCAACAAGTTGCGAGAATTTTGCCGTTAAATCACCAGTGCCTCCTGCCAAATCTAAAACTTTTTGACCTTTACGCACGCTACTATATTCAATGGTAATTTTTTTCCAAATACGATGTATGCCAAATGACATTAGATCATTCATAACATCATATTTATCAGCAACAGAATGAAATACTTCAGCAACACGTTTTACTTTTTCTTGTTTGGGAACTTGTTTGTAACCAAAATCAATTTTTTCTTGATTTGTATCGTCTTGTTTGTCAGAAGATTGAGACATAAAAATTTACCTATCACAAATATTTGACTTATTTTAACATAAGCCACAATAAATGTGATGAACTAAATCAATAATGCTTCAACCTCTTTTGTGATTGTTTCAAAATGTTCCAGCCGTGAGGATTTTGGATTTAAATCTTTTTCATGAATGACTAAATCAAAATGATAACTGTCTTTAAAAGCTTTTAAAATTTTATTATCTTTTTGAAATAATTGATGGTAGTACTGTGCTAATGTTTCAAAATCAATTGAGGTAAAAACAACCTTATTGGCGCTTTCAACAGCTTTTGAAATCCGTTCTACATGTAACATCGCAATTTTCATAAAATCGGATTCACTCAAATAGCGTTTGTTATGCTGAGTTAAGATTTCTCGCTCAATATAATTAATATAACCGTTAGGTACATATTGAGTATTATAAATATTGGCAAATTGAATAGGTAAATCACGAAATCTATTTTGACCAACAATAGCTACTTTTTTAACAAAAAAAGGTTTTGCTGCTTGTGCGATATAAGACCAGTTTTTATAAGGATTTTCACGGATTTGGGTTGCGCTGATGCTTATAAAATCTCGATTGGCATCAACAATGATTACCGGACAGCCAAAATAGAGTTCATGATTTTTGACATCTTGCGGTTCACTAGTAAATACTACGTTAGGCTTAATTTTATGTTCGGAAAGAATTTGCTTAACGCGACAACTCCAATCTTGCCATCCATTGGGATAAAATTCAATACCAGCTTCATCAAGTACATGGATATGAATATTGTGGCGATCTTTAAACGTCTCTTTTAACCATGAAAAGCGGTCGCTAACTTGTGGTTGTTTGGGTAAGCGGCTTTTATCAAATAGCTGCTTATCACGTGATTCCTCACAGCCCAATATGATATGTAACACATCAACTTGGCTCATTGCTTTTTCAATCAAATAAATATGACCACAATGTAAAGGATAAAACTTCCCAAAAATTAAACCAACTTTATGCTTTAAAGCCATAACCATTACCAATAACACACAATAACTAATAACAATTTACAGAAAAAAAAAGCAATTTCTAATCAAATCATGCTATTTGATATATTTTACCAATTAGTAAAATAACTTTTACCATACAAATAGTTGATAATAAAGATAAAATAATACTTTATTATTTTTGTAAATTAGATAATAAAATACCCGTTGCAACCGAAATATTTAACGCAGGCATGTTATCATTTCCCTTTAAATGGACAACAACATTAGCACAATTAATAAGTTTTATATTAATTTGTTGAAATATAACTAACGCAACTTTTTTATCAAACTTGATTTTATGCAATTGAGTTGATGCAATGGATTTTGCCTGACACGGTAATAACGCAACAACTTGGTAACCACGCTGTTTAAGCATATCAAGTGAAGCAACAAAATCATCACTTTTAATTGATTCAACAGCCTCAATACCACCTTCTGCCACACGCATGGCAGCGCCACTATCGAGTAAATTTGTTTGACGTAATATAACGCCATTAACACCATAAAAAGCAGCACTACGAATTAAGCCACCTAAATTATGGGGATTATGAACATCGTCAATAGCTAAAATACAATCATGATCTTTATTACTATTGTTTTCTAAATAATCCAATAAGGTAAGTGGAACACGTTTTTTTACAATTAGGCAGACACCGCCATGGTGCTGAGTTTGAGTTATTTTACTAATTTGCTCACTAGAGATAACATCATAACCTAACCGTTGTTTGACTAACCAGTCTATTAGATCTTTAAACTGGTAAGTCACCTCTTGGGTAATAAATAGTTTAACAATAGCTGTGCGTCGATGTTTGAAAACTGCTTTACAGCTATTTTCACTATAAACTAAAGTTTCTTCTTTACGTTGGCGATAGCCATCATAACCAAAGGTCGGTACTTGATCATTAGCACGAACCTTTTTTTGCCATGGTGAATCATTATCGATAGATGATTGAGATTGATTAAGTTCAACATTAAACCGCTTTTTTGCAAACTCAGATTTATCATTTCGAGGTTTGAATGTTTCAATACGATCATGACGATCTCGTTTAGATTTCAACTGAAATGAATCATCTTTACGCTTCTCTTTCCATCGAGAGGGCTTTTCAATAGCCGAGCGAGAATGTTTTTTAGATTCACTATTTTTGGCGTAAAAAATAGATGGTTTATTTTTTTCGGTATTGTCGTTCATATCAATCTCACAATTAATCGGTTATCGCGTACGGATGGTTGGGGCTATTTTATCTAATACGCCATTAACAAATTTATGGCTGTCAGCAGCACCGAAGGTTTTTGTTAAATCAATGGCTTCATTAATTACCACTTTATAGGGCACATCTTGACGTTTCATTAATTCATACAGTGCGATTCTAAGTATCGCTAATTCAATTTGTCCTAATTCATCAACAGATCGTTCAGTGAGATAAGGCGTCATTTTATCATCTAATTCGGCAGTATTTTTTGCTACACCATTTAATAATTCACGAAAATACTTAGAATCGACGCCTTTCATATCTTGTTCTGCAATAAAACTTGTCTCAACATCAGCAAGATCGTTTCTAGAAACTTGCCAAGAGTAAATGGCTTGTACCGCACATTCTCTTGCTCGACGACGAGGATTAACTAATGCCACAAAATTACTCCTTAATTGCTTTAATAATATTTAGCATTTCCAGCGCAGTTAATGCAGCTTCAGCCCCTTTATTGCCTGCCTTAGTGCCTGCACGTTCAATTGCTTGTTCTATACTTTCGGTGGTTAAAATACCAAACCCTACTGGAATAGTGTTATCTAAACTTGTACTTAATAATCCAGAGCTTGATTCACCAGCAACAAAATCAAAATGCGCTGTACTACCACGAATTACGGTACCTAACGCCACCACGGCATCATATTTTTTTGACTGTGCGGCAACTTTAACAGCTAGAGGAATTTCATAAGCACCAGGAACCCAAATAACAGTGATATTTTTATCATCAACTTGTCCTATACGTGTCAATGCATCAATTGCACCATTTACTAGGCTATCATTAATAAAATGATTAAAACGCGCCACTACAATTGCAACTTTAGCTTTTGGTGCAGCAACTTTACCTTCAATCGTTTGCATATAAATTCCTTATTAATTCTATTTTATGCCATTTCACTCTGTTTTGCGTGAAAATTACTAAATAAATTGTATCACGAATTATAGACTTATCCTATTGGCAAATAGCGTTACGACCAAGTTCTACCCAATATATTATTTAAAATAAACGCAAAGAATTTAACTATTTGCAAATGTATTATTTGTTAAATTTAAAATTAATTTAAATTTTGTTGTTATTTCAACCATCATTATTAGAAACAACCTTAATTTATTTCTATTTCAATGTTTATTTTTGCACTTAATGGCATATTTACTAAATATGTTTTTACCAAAATAAGGAATCTTATTTTTATCGCTTGCAAGCAATTTTGAACAAATTACAATAGTCTATAGATTTATTTATTATTGATGGAGAAATACCTGTGTATATTGACAATATTCGTGATGAATTAAACCAAGCTATTGACGTATTAACTAATTTTGTTTCAGACGATAAAAATCTCCAACAAATCCAAAAAGCTGCTATTTTAATTGCTGATTCGTTTAAACATGGTGGTAAAGTTTTATCATGTGGTAATGGTGGCTCTCATTGTGATGCTATGCATTTTGCTGAAGAATTAACTGGTCGCTATCGTGATAATCGCCCTGCTTATCCTGCGATTGCCATATCAGATGTAAGCCACATTTCGTGTGTAGGTAATGATTTTGGATTTGATTCTATTTTTTCACGTTATGTTGAAGGTGTAGGTCAAAAAGGTGATGTGCTTTTAGGTATCTCAACTTCAGGAAATTCAGCTAACGTGCTTAGGGCTATTGAAGCAGCAAAACAAAAAGGGATGAAAATTATTACGTTAACTGGTAAAGATGGTGGTAAGATGAATGGACTTGCTGATGTTGATATTCGTGTTCCACATTTTGGTTATGCCGATCGTGTGCAAGAAATCCATATCAAAGTTATTCATATTCTTATTCTGTTAATTGAAAAAGAGATGGCAAAATAATATGTGTGAATTATTGGGTATGAGTGCTAATGTGCCAACCGATATCTGCTTTAGTTTTACTAGTTTAATTAAACGAGGTGGGGACAAAGGTCCTCACAAAGATGGTTGGGGAATTACTTTCTACGAAGGAAAAGGTTGCCGAACATTTAAAGATCCTGAGCCTTGTAGCTATTCGCCTATTGCTAAAATGGTGAAAGAATATCCCATCAAATCTAAAGCTGTGATTGCTCATATTCGACAAGCAAATCGAGGCGGTGTCGCACTAGAAAATACCCACCCATTCACCCGCGAACTCTGGGGTAAAAATTGGACTTTTGCCCACAATGGACAATTAACCAATTACCAAAATTTAGATACAGGGCTTTTTCAACCTATTGGAGAAACCGATAGCGAATACGCTTTTTGCTATTTAATTAATCAATTACAGCAAAAATATTCACAAAAACCTGTCGATGATCTTGAGCTATTTAATTTTATTAAGCAATGTGCCGATCAATTAAGCCAACTAGGCATATTCAATATGCTACTTTCTGATGGGCAATATGTGTTTACCTATTGTACAACGAATTTGCATTGGATAACCCGCAAAGCACCATTTGGCAAAGCAAAATTATTGGACGAAGATGTAGAAATTGATTTTCAAAAACATACAACACCCAATGATATTGTTACTATCATTTCAACCTTACCATTAACTTCAAATGAGATATGGCAAAAACTTAATACTGGCGAAGCGATTTTATTTAAAGATGGCAAAATTAGCCAATCTTCCGCATTTTAATAGGGTGTATTGGTGACTCATTTTGAAATTGATAATGCAGATAACTTAAAGTTATCCATAACATTATAGGTTTTTAGCTAGAGCAATCAGCAATACCATTGCCAATAATATACCAAAACCTTGTGAATAAATTGCCGAAATCCTAACGCAAAACCAACAAAAAGTGCACTCCAACAAACTTGGCTAACAAAGTGGGTTGAAACAAGCAGAAACACAACATAAAAACCCAAGACAATAAACAGATTATCAAGTAAAAGTATTTACCGACCTGTTTTACGAATTTGAGATGGTATTTGCATTTATTTAACTCTTTGAGTTAAATAGTTTTGATAATCAGGAATTTCAATATCAACTTCTTGCGTAAAAATAGAAGATTGAATCAATGCATTAGCTGTGGATTGATTAGTGGCAACTGGAATATTCCAAACAGTAGATAATCGTAACAACGCTTTCACATCTGGATCGTGAGGTACAGCATTAAGTGGATCCCAAAAAAAGATTAAGATATCAATTTTACCTTCTGCAATTAATGCACCTATCTGCTGATCTCCCCCCATCGGACCACTTAACATTGGCATGATATTTAATCCTGTTTCTTGCTTTATTAATGTTCCAGTAGTGCCCGTGCCACATAAATTATGACGAGAAAGCTCTTCACGATTTTTTTTACACCAATTTAATAAAGAATCTTTCAGATGATCGTGAGCAACTAAAGCAATATTTTTTTTAGCTAGTAATTTACGTGTGGTATATAGCATCATTGTATCCTAATTCATTATTATATTTTTTTAATTTTTAACAGAGTATTAATCAAAGTGCAAGGTTTATTTAATTGATAATAGATAATAAAAAAGGCACCGAAGTGCCTTTTAAAAACAAAGATACAATCAATTAGAATTGGTAAATTAAACCAAGTGCTACTATGTCTTTTGTTGTGCCCTTGATTTGTGATTTAGTAAATGAACCATCTTCATATAAAGCACGGCGTGCACCGATATCATCTTTATCTAACAAGTTAATTTTATAATCGATAATAGCTTGTAGGTTTTTGTTAAAGTCATAAGTTAAACCAACATCAACATATTTAGCTAAATCATTACCTTTAAGCCCTGCATCACTTGAATAACTAGATGCGTCTTTAACTTTATGTTGGATATAAGCAACAGATGGCGTTAAACGTCCTACTTCAAAGTCAATACCATATTGAGCAACTAATTCATAGCCTTTGGTTTTTAAATCATTAGCGCTACGAGTAGTTGAGGCATTATCCCAGCCATATTTTTGTTTACCTTGAATATATAACGCAGCTAAATAAAGGTTGTCGTTGTCATATTTAATACCAGCTGACCATGCTTTAGCATCTTTATGACCACCAGTTTGTGCATAACCAGCACCAACAGATAAACCAGTATCAAGCACATCCCAATCAACAACTGAACCCCATGCTTCAGCACTATTGCGTTTATCATTAAGAGTATAATTACCGAAATGACGTGTTGAGCTGTTATCTCCGTTATCCGCATATTGAACGGCAAAGCGTAAACCATTCACTAAGCCAAAGAAATCTGAATTACGGTAGGTTGCAACGGCTTTAGTACGAGCTGTTAATGCATAAAGATCATTATCAGAAGCATCACCACCAAATTCTGGTAAAACGTCAGTGTAAGATGTTAATGTTTTTAATACACCATCATTGCGACCATAGTCGAATGAACCAAAATCACCAAAGTTTAAACCAGCAAATGCATAACGAGTTTCATTATCAGCATTTTTACCTGTTTTTGCTTCATATTCCCAACGACCATAGCCAGTTACGCTGTCGGTCACTTGTGTTTGACCTGACATACCTAAACGTGCAGTGGTCTTGTCACCTTCACCTGTTTGGTTATTGCGATCAGTAATATAGTTTAATGCGTAAACACGACCATAAAAGTCAACTTTATTACCGTCTTTATTCCACACTTCAATAGAAGCGTTTGCTGTACCTGCAATTAAAAGTGCAGGAATAGCGATTGCTAATAGATTACGTTTCATTTTTTACCCTCAAAGGTATTTTATATTATTAAAGATGCAAATTGCTTTGCTCTGGTTTAACAAATAACTGCTAACAATTAACAATTAGCAATTAGCAATTAGCAATTATATTATTACTGTGATAGCCATTTTGCCTAATAAACATGGCTCTAATGCCACATTGCCTATTTAACAATGGAATTTAGATTTATTCTGCGAATTTTCGAATATTTTAATATTTATTATAAATTTTTTTAGGCATAAAATGTTTTTTTAGGTGGGAATGAATTTAAAAGATGAAAAAAAAGGCACCTAAGTGCCTTTTTATAAGATATTAAGAGATTAGAATTGGTAGATTAAACCAACACCTAACACATCTTTAGTACCTGGTTTGTTCATGTGACGATCACGTTGGTGTTCTGTATTATGTGCCGCACCTATGTCTTTACGATCAAGAAGATTGAATTTATATTCAACAATCGCACTAAAGTTTTTGTTTAAATCGTAAGTTGCGCCTACAGATACATATTTAACTTCTGGTGAACTAAAACCTCGATACTTCCAAAGGTAACCATATTTTGAAAAGTTGTCATAATCAGAAGATTTAAGTTTGTGTTGAACATAAGCTAGAGAAGGAGTTAAACGACCAACCTCAAGATCGATGCCATATTGAGCAACTAATTCAAATCCTCTAACTTTTAGATCAGTATTTCTCAAGTAAAAATCTTTATTACTCACTGGATCATGGTAATAAGTAGCAAGACTATTCTTTAATTTACTTTGGAAATAGTTAGCACCTAAATATAAATTATAGTTATCATATTTAAGACCACCAGCCCAAGTACTTTGACGATTATCACTGTTTGAAGTTTGCGCATAACCCGCACCAGCAGTTAAACCAGAGTCAAAGATGTTCCATTGAACGTTTGCACCATAAGCTTCACGAGATTCACCTCTAATTGCATCTTCTTTAAAATCATTTGAGTTATCTCCGTTATCTGCATATTGTAATGCAAAGCTGATATCATCAGTTAAACCGAAGAAGTTATTGTTACGATAAGTTGCAACAGCTTTAGTTCGAGCTGAAAGTACGTTCCAATCGTTGTTTGCTGCATCACCACCAAATTGTGGTAATACGTCAGTATAAGCAGTAATTGCTTTTAACACACCGTCATTACGACCATAGTCGAATGAACCAGCATCACCAAAGTTTAAACCAGCGAATGCATAACGTACTTCATTATCAGAATTTTTACCCGCTTTAGCTTCGTATTCCCAACGACCATAGCCAGTTACGCTATCAGTGATTTGAGTTTGACCTGACATACCTAAACGAGCTGAAGTATCATCACCTTCGCCTTTTTGACCACGGTCAGTAATGTTGTTAGCTGCTTTTACTCGACCATAAAAGTCAACTTTATTACCATCTTTGTTCCAAACTTCGATAGATGCATTTGCACCAGCTGCGACTAAAAGCGCAGGGATAGCGATTGCTAATAGATTACGTTTCATTTTTTACCCTCATGGTTATTTTTTAAAAAGACACTTCCATAAGTTTAGTGTCAATTTTCGTACAATAATTATTCATCCAAAAAATAATATTTTTATCTATTATTTTTCTACTTTTTACAGTAGTGTAAATTATGTATAAATTTTTTTTAAAATCAAGCGAACTTTTCATTAAATGTAGTGTCTAAGTCTAAATTTAAGCCTGTTTGATTGTTTTTTAAACTAAAACAGATTAATATCTACCTACTGTAACTCTCAATAAATTCTTGTTAGGGATTTTAATCAACTTAAAAGTTTGCATTACGCGGCGTTCTTGGGAATGGGATAACATCGCGCACATTTTGAACACCTGTTACATAAACAATTAAACGTTCAAAACCAAGACCAAAACCAGAATGCGGCACAGTACCGTATCGACGTAAATCACGATACCACCAATAATCTTCTTTTTTGAGTCCCAATTCTTCCATGCGCTTATCCAACATATCTAAACGCTCCTCACGCTGAGATCCACCAATGATTTCACCAATTCCTGGCGCTAAAACATCCATTGCCGCTACCGTTTTACCGTCATCATTCATACGCATATAAAACGCTTTAATATCTTTCGGATAGTTTTTTACTACCACTGGTGCTTTAAAATGTTGTTCAGCTAAATAACGTTCATGTTCTGAAGCTAAATCAATTCCCCAGCTGACTGGGTTTTCAAATTTAGCATCACAATTTTGTAATATAGTGATAGCATCAGTGTAATCCACTTGAGCAAAATCAGCATTAATAAAGTTTTCAAGACGATTGATTGCTTCTTTATCGACATGCTGAGCAAAAAATTGCATATCATCAGCACGTTTTTCTAGCACTTCTTTAAACACATATTTCAACATATCCTCAGCAAGCTTAGCGTTATCATCTAGATCAGCAAACGCTACTTCAGGCTCCATCATCCAAAACTCAGCTAAATGGCGAGTAGTATTTGAGTTCTCTGCTCTAAATGTTGGACCAAAAGTATAAACTTTAGAAAGTGCACAAGCATAAGTTTCAGCGTTTAATTGTCCAGAAACGGTTAAAAAAGCTTCTTTACCAAAGAAATCTTTATCAAAATCAACTTTACCATTATCAGATTTAGGCAGATTTAGCATATCAAGTGTTGAAACGCGGAACATTTCGCCCGCCCCTTCAGTATCTGATGCGGTAATAATAGGAGTTGATAGCCAATAAAAGCCACGATCATTAAAAAACTGATGAATTGCTTGCGCAAGCGTATGGCGTACACGCGTTATCGCACCAACAATATTGGTTCTTGCACGCAAGTGAGCCACTTCACGAAGATATTCAATTGAATGGCGCTTTGCTGCCATTGGGTAAGTTTCGGGATCGTCAACAAAGCCATACACTTCAACTTGCGTTGCTTGTAATTCATATTTTTGACCTTGACCTGGTGACTCCACTACTTTACCAGCGACTTTAACGGAACAACCAGCTGTTAGACGCAAGATTTCTTGTTCATAATTAGGTAAATTATTTTCAATAACAGCTTGAATAGGGTCAAAGCAAGAACCATCGTAAACAGCTAAAAATGAAATACCTGCTTTAGAATCACGGCGAGTTCTTACCCAGCCTTGAACTGAAATAGTGCTACCAACAGCAATTTTGCCTTGTAACACATCAACAATAGGTGCAACTGAAGTCATTTAATTATCCATCTCTACATTAATTTGTTTAAGTAATATTTAAAGTAATACAGATATATTCTAAAGACTATCCCATAACGAAATGGAATTCTTGAATAACTTGTTTCTTATTACTAATTACTAATTTTTAGTTTCTAATATTAATAATAAGTTAAACATGAATTATTATCATTGTTTAACACTAAAAGTTCGTTTTAATTCATCAATAAAATCTAAATCCTGAGATATCGTTTTACCTGGACTATCTGATAGTTTAGCCACTGATTGATTATTACATTCCGTTAATTTAAGCACAATGTTCAATGCTTTGGTATTGGCATCTTTAGATGGAATATCACAAGCTAAAAAACCACCGACGCCAAAAGATAATTTTACGCGATGATTAAAATGTTGATAGATTTTAATCGCCTTATCAAAATTTAAGCTATCAGAAAAAACCAAAAGTTTAGTTTGTGGATCTATGCCCAATTGCTGATAATGAGCAATTGCTTTTTCACCCCATTGAATTGAATCACCTGAATCATGACGAAGCCCTTGATAATGAGAAGCAAAATGCAAATCAAAATCACGTAAAAATGCATCCATTGTAATACAATCTGTTAATGCTATTCCTAAGTCATGAGGATATTCATCTAACCAAACTTGAAGAGCATTTCTTTGGCAATCTTGAAGATTAGCACTTAAACGTTGATGAGCTTGAAACCACTCGTGCGCTTGGGTTCCAACAGGAGTAAGCCCTAAACGATAAGCCAGTAAATAATTGCTAGTACTATGAAAGTTATGAAAGTGTGTTTTCAAATAACTGACAACTGCCTCTTGCACCGCAAACGAATAACGCCTACGCGTACCAAAATCCATTAAATTAAAGCCCGACATATCCATATTAGCTGTTTTTTCATTAAACAACGCCAATTTATCTTTTAGCCGAGCTAGTGCCTCAGAAACTCCAATATTAGGTGAACGATCTTTATGAACAATTTCACTGATAACGGCAAGTAATGGCACTTCCCATAGAATAACATCTAGCCATTCACCTTCAATTGTAATAGAAAGCACTCCATCTTCATTTTTTATAGTGAGCAAATCACTATTGAAACGCCATTTTTTAAGCCAATTTAAATAGTCAGATTTAAAAAAGGAAATATTTGATAAATAGTTAAATTCATCATCAGACAGCGCTAATGATTCCATTAATTTCACTTGATGTATTATTTCATCAACATATTGTCCCAATAAATCATCACTACGACAACGAAACTGCGCAACGACAGTTACCTCTGGGTAGTAATGAAATACAGCCTGCTGCATATGCAACTTATAAGCATCAGTATCTAATATTGATGTAATTATTGCTGGTAACATGTAAATTTAGTGCTATTGCTTTAAATAAAAATTTCAAAGATTATAGCAGAATAATAATGAAGATATAGATTAATTATGTAATAAGATTGTTTTTAATCAGCTATAATATCAACCAATATAAAATATAAATTGATTTCAAACCAAAAGGTCATAACAACATGAATACAAAAACACCTGAATCGCTGCCTATTGCCAAAAATCGTCTTGATTATAAATCACCCGATTTTACCATTACCGACATTGATCTTGATTTTGATTTAGCTCCCGAAATAACAACCGTCACAGCTCGTAGCCGTGTTATTAAGAAAAATAATGAAGTGGACAATTTAATTTTAGATGGTGAAGATCTTAAATTGATTTCTGTTAATATTGACGAACAACCATGGCATGATTATCAGCTCACAAAAGCTGGCTTAATCATTCAGCGTGTTCCAGCAGAATTTACATTAACGATTGTTAACGAAATTAAACCAATTGACAATACAGCACTTGAAGGATTATATGTATCAGGCGAAGCGCTCTGTACTCAATGTGAAGCAGAAGGATTCCGCCATATTACCTATTATCTTGACAGACCTGACGTTCTTGCTCGCTTTTCAACACGTATTACCGCGAATAAACAACATTATCCTTATCTACTTTCGAACGGTAATCGCATAGCGCAAGGCGAGCTTGCTGATGGACGTCATTGGGTACAATGGCAAGATCCTTTTCCAAAACCGGCTTACTTATTTGCATTAGTTGCTGGTGATTTTGATATTTTAAAAGATCAGTTTATCACGCAATCAAAACGGAAAGTTGATTTAGAAATTTACGTTGATAAAGGTAATTTAGATCGTTCGCAGTGGGCTATGACAAGCTTAAAAAATGCCATGCGTTGGGACGAAACACGCTTTGGGCTTGAATACGACTTAGATATCTTTATGATTGTAGCGGTTGATTTTTTCAATATGGGAGCAATGGAAAACAAAGGATTAAATATCTTTAATTCAAAATATGTGCTTGCCAAGCCACAAACAGCAACAGATGATGACTATTTAGGTATTGAAGGTGTAATTGGTCATGAATATTTTCACAACTGGACTGGTAATCGGGTAACCTGTCGCGACTGGTTCCAACTTAGTTTAAAAGAAGGATTAACTGTATTTCGAGATCAGGAATTTAGCGCTGATATGGGATCTCGTTCAGTAAAACGCATTGAGGATGTCAAACTTTTGCGCACCGTTCAATTTGCCGAAGATGCTAGCCCAATGTCTCACCCTATTCGGCCTGAACAAGTAATAGAAATGAATAACTTTTACACAGTCACCGTGTACGAAAAAGGCGCTGAAGTTATTCGAATGATGCATACTTTATTAGGAGAAGATAAATTCCAAGCAGGGATGAAACTTTATTTTAAACGCCATGATGGTAGTGCCGCAACTTGTGATGATTTTGTTGCAGCCATGCAAGATGCCTCAGGTATTGATTTAACTCAATTTAAATTATGGTATAGCCAATCAGGAACACCTGAATTAACCGTTACCGATAATTATAACGAGAAAAATCAACAATATACTTTAACAGTAGAACAATATACGCCAGCTACTCAAGATCAAGCACAAAAACAAGCTTTGCATATCCCACTTGATATCGAGTTATATCAACATAATGGTGAAATAATTCCACTGCAATACCAAGGCAAATCTGTTCACCATGTTTTAAATTTAATACAAAACAAACAACAATTTATCTTTGATAACGTAACTCAAAAACCGATTATTTCAGTATTACGTGATTTTTCAGCACCTGTTAAGTTAACTTATGATTATCAAGATAATGATCTTATTTTCTTAATGCAACACGCTACTAACGCATTTAGCCGTTACGATGCAGCTCAAATGTTATTAGCAAAATATGTTCGCTTGAATGTGAAAAATTATCAAGAAAATCAAAATTTAATGTTGCCTGATTCAGTATTAGATGCATTTAGAGCCGTATTGTTATCAGAAAAAACTGACCCTTTCCTTATTGCACAAATCTTAACCTTGCCATCTGAAAACGAGTTGGCGAATTTATTTACTGTGGTTGATCCAATCGCAATTCATCAAGTGCGTCTATTTTTGTTAACGCATTTTGCAAACGAACTTTATGATGAATTATTAGCCATTTATCACCACAATAAAACATCACAATATCAAATTAAACATAATGACATTGCTAAGCGGTCACTTAAAAACTGTTGTTTAACTTTATTAGCTCATGCCGATGATAATTCGCACGCCAATACATTGGTTAACCAACAATATTATCAAGCAAATAATATGACTGATTGTTTAGCCGCCTTGAGTGTTGCTGTAAAAGCTGAACTTGATTGTCGAACTGAGTTATTGGCTAACTTTGATGACAAATGGCATCAAGATGGACTTGTTATGGACAAATGGTTAGCACTAAACGCAACAAGCCCAGAAAAGAATGTTCTTGTTACCGTGAAAAAATTATTAACTCACCGCTCATTTACACTCAGTAACCCAAATCGGATTCGTGCATTAATTGGAGCATTTGTAAATAATAACCCTGTGGCATTTCACGCTGAAGATGGCAGTGGTTATCAATTTTTAGTTGAAATTCTTACTGAGTTAAACCAAAAAAATCCGCAAGTTGCAGCAAGGCTTATCGATCCTCTAATTCGATTAAAACGTTATGACAAAAAGCGTCAACAGCAGATGCGAAAAGCACTTGAGGCATTGCTAAAAATTGAAAATTTATCTAAAGATTTATTTGAGAAAATTAACAAGGCACTAGAAGCCTAAGTAGGAAATAGCATTCTGCAATATCGTTGTAGGATGCTATTAATAAATTTAAAATTGAAGTTAAAATTTTATACTTAAACGTATAGTTTCCTGAAACTTTTTTACAAGCACTTTAATAAGTTTTAAATAATGACAATAAAAGAAATCACTCCCACAGAACTTGCACAAAAATTAAATCAGCAAGATAATCTATTTCTACTCGATGTACGAGAACCCAATGAAATAGCCATTTGCAGTATTGGCAACGCAACTCATATTCCAATGAATATGATCCCTTTATATCTAGATAAAATCCCAGATGAAATCGATATTGTTATTTATTGTCATCACGGCAGACGTAGCCTAACTGTTGCTCATTATTTAGCAGAAAACGGGTTTGATCCTAACTTTCTCTATAATCTTACAGGAGGGATTGATGCTTGGGCGCTAACAATTGATAAACAGATGGCACGATACTAAAATGCCCGTTATAAAACGGGCTTTTCTTCATTACTTTACCTTGCTATGCTTATTCTTGAGGCATCACCCAATAACCATTTTGGTTATGTGTTTTCATATAATCTTTAAATTGTTGAGATTGATAAATACGCTTCACATCTTGAGCCCATCGACTATTTTCGTTTCCTTCATTCACTACAACCATAATTTCCAAATCAGGAATGATGGTTTCAGAAAGTAATGCTTTGTTCGAGTCAATATTAGCAGAATAAACAATGCTACCTGGAATTACCGCAAAATCTAATTCATTAAGCACTCTAGGAATATTGGCCGAATCCATTTCAATAATTTCAATCCCTGCAATATTTTGAGCAATATCATTTTTACTAACAATAATAGGATTTGTATTATTTTTTAATTTTATCCAACCAGCTTTTTCTAGTAGATTATATGAACGAGCTGCATTAGAAGCATCTTGTGGAATAGCAACTTTTGCTCCTGAAAAAACTTGCGTTAGTGAGGTGAACTTATTTGAAAATATTGCCGCAGGTACCGATGGTACATGCACAACCGATTTTAAATTTGCTTTACGCTGGGCATTAAACACATTCATATAAGCTGTGTGCTGTGCAACGGTTAAATCAATACTACCTTCACTTAAAGCTACATCTGATTCAAGTAAATGCGGAAAATTCACTAATTTAACCTTATAACCCTCTGATTCAAGTATGGGTTTAACAGCATCATTAAAAAGATCGTTATATGGACCTGGTGATACGCCCATGCTAATTTCTTTTTTTGTCTGATTATCGACTGGTTTAGACGAATTATCACAACCAATAGTCAAAAATACTGAACTAGCAACTAAAACGACTGATATGTATTTAAATATTTTTTGTTTGATAAACGCATTTTTCATTTCAGCTATCCTCTATAAGCTATAAGCATTAAATACACTCTAACACAGAAAAAAGCATTCATTTATTCCAAGTAATTCTATCTTATAACTATATGGAATAAGATATAAAAAACGATTATTAGAGCAACAATTTAACCTGTGATACCGTTAGATATATCAATTATTGTCAATCGTTGAATATGCCATATAAACACCTGCAATAAATGATTCAGCCAAATTGCCTAAGCAAGCACTTATTCAACTAGAACAAAATAAATAGGTGATGAACAATGATTAAATTTGAACATGTCTCAAAACAATATGAAAGAAATGGCGTCACAACACAAGCTTTAAACGATATTAATTTAACCATCAGTAAAGGTGATATTTACGGCATTATTGGTTACAGCGGCGCAGGTAAAAGTACCTTAGTGCGCTTAATTAACTTTCTTGAAAAACCAACACAAGGCAATGTCATTATTCAAAATAAACTATTAAATCAATTATCTAGTAATGAATTACGTCAAACCCGTCAAAAAATTGGTATGATTTTTCAGCATTTTAATTTACTTGAATCAAAAACCGTATTTGAAAATATTGCTATTCCTTTAATTTTAATCAAAAAAGATAAACATTCGATTAAACAAAAAGTCTATGAACTTTTGGAATTTGTTGGATTAAGTGATAAAGCTAACAGCTATCCCAAAGAGCTTTCTGGTGGGCAAAAACAGCGCATTGGTATCGCCCGAGCATTAGCCAACGATCCTGATATTTTACTATGTGATGAAGCAACTTCAGCACTTGATCCACAAACCACTCAAGCTATTTTAGATTTAATCAAAAAAATCAATGAAGAATATAAAATAACAGTCGTGTTAATCACTCACGAAATGCATGTAATTGAACAAATTTGCCATAAAGTTGCAGTAATGGAAAAAGGCAAGATTATAGAACAAGGTAACGTACTTGACGTATTTGGACAACCAAAACACCAAACTACTCAAAATTTTGTTAGCTCAGTGATCAACGATCAAATTCCAAATGGTGTTGTGGAAAATTTGTTAGAAATAGAAGGTAAAAAAGACAATATTAAATTATTTAAGCTCGAATTCTTAGGAAGATCTGCGTCAGAACCCGTGATGAATTCACTTATACTGCAACAAAAAGTTATCGTCAATATTTTGTTTGCCCATATGTCAGAAATCGAAAAAACGGTTTTAGGTAGTATGTTTGTTCAACTAAAAGGTAACGATAGTAATATCAAAGAATCAGTACATTACTTACGTGAGCGCGGTGTGCAAGTCACTGAAATTAAACATTGGGAGATGAGTAAAAATGGAAATATTTAATACTATAATTGACTATTTGGCCTCTTGCTTTGCAACATCAGTAACCACTGAACAATTTGTTCAAGCATCCTATGACACCCTAATTATGGTAGTTTTCTCCTTAATTTTAGGTTCATTAATCGGAATTCCACTTGGTATTTGCTTAGTTACAACAAGACCTTATGGACTATTAGAAAATAGTCGAGTGTTTCGTATTATCAATCCGATTATTAATATAGTTCGCTCATTGCCTTTTATTATTTTATTAGTTGCTATCCAACCTTTAACAAAGGTCATTGTAAATAGCTCTATTGGCACTATAGCAGCGATTGTTCCGTTAACATTTTATGTTGCTCCTTACATTGCTAGATTAGTTGAAAATTCATTACTTGACGTGAATAGTGGTATTATTGAAGCGGCTCAATCAATGGGAGCGACGCCAATACAAATTATTTGGTATTTTATGTTACCAGAGGCATTTAGCTCTTTAATTTTAACGCTTACAACTGCTACTATAGGTTTAATTGGTGCTACAGCGATGGCTGGTGCTATTGGTGCTGGCGGTATTGGTGATTTAGCTGTGTCATACGGTTATCAACGTTTTGATAATACTGTTACTTATATCTGCGTGGTGATATTAGTTATTGCTATACAATTTATTCAAAGCACTGGTAATTATTTAGCTCGTAAAGCACGGCATGAATAAAACACATAATCACTTTTAGTTATGCATGATCAGTAAAAAATGGGGGGAGCTAAAATATAACTTTCCCCATTTATTATTTAGAAAAATAGCCTTAATTATCTTTTATCTCTCTAATAAGATATTTTACGTAAAACCTCTGTTTGCCTATAAAAATCAGCCATCGAGTATAAAAACTATTTATTGAGCAGTTATACACAAATAGGCAAAACGTTTAATTGATTTCTTTATTTACAAATATCAAGTAAAATAAGCAAAATTTTACCATTCTAGAAATCTAGGAAATCAATGTGACAAACGCATTACAACAAAATTTGGTTGAAATTCACGATATGTCTTTTTATCGTGGAACAAGGCCTATTTATAAAAATATGAGTTTGAATGTCCCGAAAGGAAAAGTGACAGCAATCATGGGACCTTCAGGAATTGGTAAAACCACACTACTAAGGCTCATTGGTGGTCAATTAAAACCCCAGTCAGGAAAAATTTTATTCGATGGTGAAGACATTCCAAGCATGTCTCGCTCCCGACTTTATGAAGTACGCAAACGTATTAGCATGTTATTCCAATCGGGAGCTTTATTTACCGATCTAACTGTGTTTGATAATGTTGCTTACCCACTACGTGAGCACTTCAAATTACCTGAACCTATATTGCATAATTTAGTCTTAATGAAATTACAAGCTGTTGGTTTACGTGGTGCAGCTCAAATGATGCCATCGGAACTATCTGGTGGTATGGCAAGGCGAGCAGCATTAGCTAGAGCCATTGCGCTTGATCCCGATTTAATTATGTTTGATGAACCTTTTGCTGGGCAAGATCCTATATCTATGGGTGTTATTGTTAAACTGATATCTGAAATAAACCAATCATTAGGATTAACCTGTATCGTTGTTAGCCATGACGTGACCGAAGTGCTCAGTATTGCAGATTATGCTTATATTGTAGCCGAACAACATATTATTGCAGGTGGTACACCACAACAATTACGTGATAATGATGATTTACGAGTAAAACAATTCCTTGACGGGTTGGCTGATGGTCCAGTACCTTTTCATTATCCTGCTGAAGATTACAAATTAGACCTAAGCAGAGGTACAAAATAATGTTAAATTTACTGGCAAAATTAGGACAATGGTTTATTGATATCATTGCGATGATTGGTCGTTCTGGTGTGATGCTCTTTAGGGCATTAATTGGTAAGCCACAATTTAATAAACAATTCCCATTACTTATTAAGCAATTTTATTTTGTTGGAGTACAATCACTCACTATTATTATTGTTTCTGGTCTTTTTATTGGCATGGTTTTGGCCTTGCAAGGTTATTTTATTCTGACCACTTTTGGTGCTGAAGCCAGCCTTGGAATGATGGTAGCCCTTGCCCTACTTCGTGAGTTAGGTCCTGTTGTTGCTGGTTTGCTGTTTGCAGGTCGTGCTGGCTCTGCATTAACGGCTGAAATCGGCTTAATGAAAGCAACTGAGCAGCTATCAAGTATGGAAATGATGGCAATTGATCCATTACGACGTATTATTGCACCTCGTTTTTGGGCTGGTTTTTTCAGTATGCCATTTTTAACTGCAATTTTTGTTACCGTTGGTATTTTAGGTGGTGTTATTGTAGGTGTTGATTGGAAAGGTATTGATGCAGGCTTTTTTTGGTCATCTATTCAAAGTAATGTTGATTGGTGGCATGATCTAGGTAACTGTTTTGTAAAAAGCTTTGCATTTGCCATTGCCAGCACTTGGATTGCACTTTTCAATGGTTATGATTGTGTACCAACATCAGAAGGAATTAGTCGAGCAACAACAAGCACTGTTGTTTATTCATCATTAGTAATTTTGGGGTTAGATTTTATTTTAACCGCATTAATGTTTAGTCATTGAGGTCATTAAACATGAGTCGTAAAGTTGAAATCACAGTAGGATTATTTATGGTACTGGTCATTTGCTCGGTACTTTTTTTATGTTTCCGTGTAACGGATCCAACATCATTTGCTAGTCATAATTCATATCGAGTTTATGCTGTATTTGATAATATTGGCGGATTAAAAGCACGCTCTCCAATCAAAATCGGTGGCGTTGTGATTGGTCGAGTCAGTAATATAACACTAAAATCATCAGATCTTGATGTATATAAACCCTATGTAACAATAGATATTGATGCACAATACAATCAAATTCCAGTTTCAAGTTCGCTTTCAATTAAAACATCAGGTTTATTAGGTGAACAATTTATTGATATTAACTTTGGACTTGATAAAAGTACTGAATTAGAACTTGATTCATTGGATAGCGAAGGCACAAGCAACAATTTGCCAACAAATAATCATGAACCAGCTTATTTTCATGATGGTTTTGTAATATACAACACTAAACCAGCAATGGTTATTGAAGACTTAATTGGTCAATTCCTTTATAGTACTGGAGGTTCGACCGATGATAAAGATAAGAAACAAGATACACAAGATATAAATGAAAATTAAGGAGTTTTGTTACTATGTTAACCAAATTTAAACACACTATTTTTTTTGCATTAGCTTTAATATTTAGTGCTAATGCGTTTGCTGAAAATGATCCTTATAAAGAGATGGAAATGGCTGCTAATAAGATTTTTAGCACCATGAATGCACAATCTGCGACATTAAAATCAAATCCTAACAAACTAAAAGAGATCGTAAGAACAGATTTATTACCTTATGTACAAGTAAAGTATGCTGGCGCATTAATTTTAGGTAATTATTATAAAAGTGCTACAGATGCGCAACGTAAAGCCTATTTCGCTGCTTTTGAAAACTATTTGGTACAAACTTTTGCTCAAGCATTATCTATGTATAATGGCCAAACTTATCAGGTTGAATCGCCAAAAGATTTAACAGGCAAAACGCTTATCTCTATTCGTGTTTTATTAAACCAACCTAATAAAAACCAACAACCATTGCGAATTGATTTCCAATGGCGTAAAAACTCTGTCACTGGCGAATGGAAAGCTTATGATTTAGTTGCAGAAGGCGTCAGCATGATCACCACCAAGCAAAATGAGTGGTCAACAATTTTACGCCAAGATGGTATTGACGCATTAACTAAACAATTAACTGATCTTTCAAATCGCAATATTGACCCAAACGCTAAACCAAAAGGCTAGCCATAATGTCGCGAATAAAAACAGAAAAACAACAAGAAATATTATCTTTACAGGGTGAACTTGATGTTCACTCTTTAAACGATTTGTGGTCAACACAAAATACTATTTTAAATGGTGTAAATTGCATTGATGTTGCGCAACTTACTCGGGTTGATTCTTCAGGGCTCGCAACTTTAATTTATTTTTGCAATAAATATCATGTAAAGCTCAAAGGTATTAATCCTCAGCTACAAACATTAATTACATTGTATGATCTACAACCTGTAATTAATATTTAAAAAATGTTAAGTTTTATACTGAAACACATAGTTACCTGAAACTTTTTAACAAAAAATTCCCCCATAATTTACATTAATGATGAGTATGAATAATGGATAAACAAGAAATTATAAACAAATTAAAAAATTCGCTTGAACTTGATGATGTACATGTCCTAACCGATGATGGAAGCCATTTCCAAGTTATTGCTGTAGGAGAATTATTTGCCGATTTAAATCGAGTGAAAAAACAACAAGCAATCTATGCCCCTTTGGCTGAATTTATTAATGATAACCGTATTCATGCGCTTTCTATAAAGACTTATACCCCCACTGAATGGCAACGTGAACGCAAACTTATGGGATTATAACCATTTCTTAGCATGATAATCCCTTGAATTAATTGTTTTCGCCACCATATTATGTTGTATCAATAGACAACACCATTTGTATAAAGGTATCGCTACATGACTAATCCATTATTAACAGATGCACCATTACCCCTTTTTTCACAAATTAAACCCGAACATGTTTTGCCTGCTATACAAGAAACTTTAAAAAACTGCAGAAATACCATTGAAGCAGTATTAAAGCAAAATAGCCAATATACTTGGGATAACTTAATTCAACCAATTGATGAAGCAGACGAAAAATTTGGACGAGCTTGGTCTCCAGTTAGTCATCTTAACTCAGTTAAAAATAGCCCTGAATTACGTGAAGCTTATGAAGCTTGTCTGCCATTACTATCTGAGTACAGCACATGGGTTGGGCAACATAAACCTTTATATCAAGCTTATAAGCAACTCAAAGAAAGCGAACAATATGCTACTTTAACCAAAGCACAGAAAAAAGTGGTTGATAATGCACTACGTGATTTTGAATTATCTGGAATTGGCTTACCCGATGACAAACAGAAACGTTACGGTGAAATTGTTGCAAAATTATCAGAATTATCCTCAAAATATAGTAACAATGTGCTCGATGCCACCATGGGATGGTCAAAATTAATTACCGATATCAAAGAACTATCTGGCATGCCTGAAAGTGCGCTTTCTGCCGCAAAAGAACAGGCTAAATTAAAAGATAAAGAGGGTTGGTTACTAACCTTAGATATACCTAGTTATCTTCCCGTCATGACCTACTGTGATAATCGTGATTTACGATTTGAACTTTACCAAGCCTATAATACTCGTGCGTCAGATCAAGGACCAAACGCAGGTAAGTGGGATAACACTGAAATTATCAAACAAATCTTAACGCTTCGTAATGAGCTTGCACTATTACTAGGCTTCGATAATTATGCTAATAAATCACTAGCAACAAAAATGGCAAGCTCAACCAACCAAGTGATTGAATTTTTGACTAATTTAGCAACTAAAGCTAAACCTCAAGGTGAAAAAGAGTTAGCAGATCTTAAACGTTATGCTTATGAGTTTTTTGGCGCAAGTGACATCAAACCATGGGATATAGCTTATTATAGTGAAAAGCAAAAACAGCATTTGTACGCTATCAACGATGAAGAATTGCGTCCTTATTTCCCTCAACAACGAGTTATTAATGGTTTATTTGAAGTAGTGCATCGCATTTTTGGTATTACAGCCAAAGAGCGACAAGGCGTTGAAGTTTGGGATCCTGAAGTTAAATTTTATGATCTATATACAGCTAATGGTGAATTAAAAGGTAGTTTCTATCTTGATTTATATGCACGAGAACATAAACGCGGTGGTGCATGGATGGATGACTGCATTGGTCGTATGCGTTTTGCTGATGGTCATGTACAAAAACCCGTTGCCTATTTAACCTGTAACTTCAATCGCCCTGTTGGCGACAAACCAGCACTATTTACACACGACGAAGTTACAACCCTTTTCCATGAATTTGGTCATGGTTTACACCACATGTTAACCGAAATTGATACTTCGTCAGTTTCTGGTATTAATGGGGTGCCATGGGATGCTGTTGAATTACCAAGTCAATTTTTAGAAAACTGGTGTTGGCAGCCTGAAGCGCTTGCATTCATATCTGGGCATTATCAAACTGGTGAACCGTTACCAACTGATATGTTAGAAAAGATGCTAGATGCTAAAAACTATCAAGCAGCACTATTTATTTTACGCCAATTGGAATTTGGTCTTTTTGACTTTAAATTACATACACAAAAAGATCCTGATATTTTAAATACATTGGCTGAAATAAGAAAGCAAGTTGCGGTTGTTCCTACCGTTGAATGGGGAAGATTTCCACACGCATTTAGCCATATCTTTGCTGGTGGTTATGCTGCTGGTTATTATAGCTATTTATGGGCAGAAGTATTATCTGCTGATGCATTTTCACGTTTTGAAGAAGAAGGTATTTTCAACGCTAAAACAGGCAATGCATTTCTTGATAATATCTTGTCACAGGGTGGTAGCGATGAGCCTATGACATTATTTAAAAACTTCCGAGGCCGTGAACCTCAACTTGAAGCATTACTTCGTCATTATGGTATCCACTAATTCTAACTTTGCTCAGCTAAAATTATTAGCTGAGCAGTGGTTATCCACACATGCTGATCTTCCATTTACTCTTGTTACCCAAAACAATCAACTTGAGTTACAAAAAACTGACGAACCAAAACTAGGGGCAATATGCGTAAACTTTGTTTCTGGAACAATGGCTCATCGTCGCCAATTTGGTGGTGGACGTGGCGAAGCAATTGCTAAAGCAGTAGGTATCAAAGGTGAGTATTTACCTACAGTTCTTGATACCACAGCAGGGCTTGGTCGAGATGCATTTGTTTTAGCATCAATCGGTTGCCATGTCACTATGTTTGAAAGACATCCTGTTGTTGCTGCATTGCTAGAAGATGGCTTGCAGCGTGCCTACCAAGATCCCAAAATCGGTAGTTGGCTTGAGCAACATTTACGTTTAATTTATCATTCAAGCATTGAGGGATTGAGTACTTACCCTGAAAAACCTGATGTTATTTATCTCGATCCAATGTTTCCACATCGACAAAAAAGTGCGCTTGTCAAAAAAGAGATGCGCATTTTTCAACAATTAGTGGGCAGTGATAATGATGCAGATAGCTTATTAAAACCAGCAAGAAAATTAGCAAAAAAACGGATTGTAGTGAAAAGACCCGATTATGCACCATTTTTAGCCAATCAAAAACCGACGGCCGAAATTAAAACTAAAAATCACCGTTTTGATATATATACACCTTTAGAGTAATACAAGGATATTGTTTAAATTATGCGATTAGATAAATTTCTCGCTCATCACTTAGGCGCTAGCCGCACTATTGTAACCAAAGAACTCAAAGCTAAAAAAGTGACTGTCGATGGTGAAATTATAAAATCAGGTGCTTACCAGTTATTACCCGAGCAAGTGGTTGAGTATGATGGTTATGAAATCATACCCGTAACCAATAATCGTTACTTTATGCTTAATAAACCTCAAGGTTATGTCTGTTCGACTGATGATCCTGACCACCCTACTATACTTTATTTTATTGATGAACCAATGCCTGAAAAATTGCATGCAGCAGGTAGACTTGATCTTGATACTACAGGACTTGTTCTACTTACTGATGATGGTAAGTGGTCACACCGTATTACATCACCCAAACATCATTGCGAAAAAGTCTATATCGTCACAGTTGAACAGCCATTATGTATTGAACTGATTGATATATTTAAAAATGGTATCCAATTAAAAAATGAGAAATCACTTACCAAACCAGCGAAATTAAATATTATTGATGACTTTCACGCTGAATTAACTATTAGTGAAGGACGATATCATCAAGTTAAACGCATGTTTGCAGCAGTCAATAACCATGTTGTTGAATTGCATCGCAAACAAATAGGTAAGGTAATTCTTGATATACCTGAAGGTGAATATCGACCACTTTCACAAGATGAAATCGACTCGTTTAATTGACACATATAATTTACATTAATCTTAATAGCAACTTTCCATTTAGATAAATGAATATTTTTTAAATAATTTTATCTCATTTATATGACATCTTTTTAGGTGTATTTTAAAAAATTTGAAGGAAGTATGACGTGCCAACTCAAGATTGTTTAAGTGATATCAAAATTTCCAAACAAGCGCTTATTTTTATCCTTGGATTACTTTCTATGTTGATGCCTTTATCCATAGATATGTATTTACCTAGTATGCCAACGATTGCACGCGACTTTAATGTAACCGATGGCACGGTACAGCTAACAATTAGTTGCTATTTATTAGGATTTTCTGTTGGACAACTTTTATTTGGACCACTCACAGATAGTTATGGGCGTCGTAATGTTCTCATTTTGGGTCTAATTATTTTTATAGTTGCGGCGTTAAGCTGTGGTATTGCCAACAATATTAATCAATTAATTACAGCTCGCTTTTTCCATGGCATTGCGGCAGCGGCTACAGCAATAGTCATTAATGCGTTAATGAAAGATATTTATCGTGATCGTGACGAATTTTCTAAAATGATGTCATTTGTCATGCTGATATCCAACGTAGCACCATTACTCGCACCAATTATTGGTGGATTTATTTTATATTGGTTTAATTGGCAAGCCAATTTCTACACTATTAGCCTAATTGCTTTGACTTGCTTTGGTCTAGTGATCGCATTTATTCCTGAAACACTTACAAAAACAAAACGCAATAAATTTAGTTTAATTCGTATTTTAAGTAATTTTATTACACTGTTCAGGCATCGCCAAGTATTAACTTATATGATGTTAGGTGCATTTTCTGGAGCTGGATTATTTTCATTTTTAAGCTTAGGACCTTTTGTATATATGAATCTACACGGTGTTGCATCAACTAATTTTGGCTACTACTTTGCATTCAATATAATAGTTATGGTGTTTATGAATACATTAAATAGCCGTTTTGTTAAACATGTTGGCTCGATTAAAATGATGCAGTTCGGTCTTTTGGTCCAATTTGTTATGGCAATAGGCCTTACCATCGTAACATTATTTAATCTCGGATTTGCCTATCTTGTTATTTGCATTGCAGGATATATTGGTTGTATGTCAACCATTGGTGGAAATAGTATGGCAATCGTTTTAGACTTTTATCCCTATATTGCAGGTACAGCCTCATCTCTTGCCGGTACAATTCGTTTTGCAATCGCTGGAGCAATAGGCATATTATTATCATTATTGGTATCAACTCCAACTGCACAATCCATAACGGTCAATAATACAACAGAGTGGCTAATGGTTGGCTCTATGGTGTTATGTAATTTTATTTCTGTGAGCTTATTTTTGAGTGTCAAAAATAATAAAAGGTAATAATTATGATCTATCAACTAGGTGATTTACATCCACAAATTCATCAAAATTGTTTTATCGCAAAATCTGCTGATATCATTGGTGATGTCGTTTTACAAGAGGGTGTTTCTATTTGGTTCAACGCTGTTTTACGCGGTGATATTGCTCCCATACATATTGGTAAAAATAGCAATGTGCAAGATAACACTACCATCCATATTGAAACAGATATCCCTTGCATTATTGGCGAGAATGTCACTATTGGGCATAATGTTATCCTACATAGTTGCACCATTGAAGATAATGTATTAATTGGTATGGGTAGTACTATATTAAACAATGCTAAAATTGCAAAAAATTGCCTTGTTGGCGCCAACTCGCTAGTAACACACACCATACCTTATGAAGAAGGTTGTTTAATTATGGGATCACCCGCAAAAATTATCCGCAAATTAACTAAAGCTGAAATTACAGCAAATATCACTAATGCACAACGATATGTACAAAATGGTATAAGATTTAAAACTAGCCTACTTCCTGTTGCATAATAACCCAACAATAAATTGCGTTTTAAACAGTATTGGCTCTGTGAGCAAGCACAATTTATGATAAAATGCCAGCTATTTTAATAGCAATAGTTTTTAGGTACTTGTTTGAAAAAGCCCAAAATTACAAAAAAACAGATCATCACTCAATTGATTCTACTAACAATAATAGGTTTATCTGTTTGTTTATTTCTATCGCAATTCAGTTACGATCCATCCGATCCAGGTTGGTCTCGTACAGCTTGGCACTACCCTATTAGTAATTTTGGCGGTTATATTGGTGCATACATCTGTGACGTTCTTTTTCAATTTTTAGGCTTTATTGCTTATAGCCTACCTTTTATCGCTATTTTTATTTGTTTACAGTCAATCGTTTATTTTTATAAACATGCTAATGATCCTATAAACTACTTTAGTCTCTCATTTCGGATTATTGGTGTGTTAGCATTTATATTTAGTGCTACAGGATTTTTTGCTTTAAATATTGCTGATTCTGAACAATTTGAAGCGGGCGGTTATTTAGGTGCGATTGTCATCGAAAGCCTTTTACCAATTATAGATAGTATTACTTTATCCTTAATTCTTCTTGGAACTTGCTTGGCCTGTGTCACATTATTAACTGGATTATCATGGTTGAATCTAATTGAAAAATTAGGTGCTTTTGTCATGATTTTACTACTACCGATTAGATGGTTAATTAAGCCTCGCACAGCCAATAAACTTAAACAACCAGATTCACTAAACGAGAAACCAATAGCACAGACTGATGAGGAAATAAAAGATCCTCAATTTACAATACCTTTTGATACAAAACTAGATAAAAAATCAGATGATGATATCAATATCATTCCAACATCAAATACTATCTCTAGTGTTGAAACAACTCAAAATCAGACTGCAAATACCATCATATCGGCTGACGATAAAACAATCTCAATAAAAACAACCGATGAATTAATCAAATCATCCCACAAAGATACTCAAGTACCGCAGTCAACAACAGCGCCCCTAACAAGTGATAATCCACCAAATAAAGAGCTCGATCCTAACGAGATTTTATCTCGCCTTGAATCAATTATTCAAAACATGAATGGAAACAAAGCTACTCCAGAGCAAGAGCAAACCTTGTCTTCATCAATAGAACAAATAAAACAGGTAATACAAACACAAAAATCAGAAGAAAAACTACCATTCGATGAACCAGAAAAATACACAATTTCAGATGCACCAAGTAAACCACTGTTTACATCAGTACACAACGAACCCAAAATTAATTTTACTAATGAACAAACACCGTTTGAATCATCCATCAACCTTTCAGCTATAGAAACAACTGAAACCAAACAACCATTTATTCAAGAACCACAGGTTATTACAAGTACAAAAGACACTGCATCTATAGAAGATATAGAAAACATAACAGATACAGAGACTGAAACTGAAATAAAAGAAGTGAAAGCAGACGTAGAGCAACTAGAATATGTTGACACTGAAGCGCTAAAAAAAGCAAATCCAATTATTGACGATATCTATCCTGAAGAAGATCGTGTTGAAGATATTCAACATAATCATTTCAATGAAAATGACGAAGATAGCTTAATTCATCCGTTATTAAGACGTAATGATAAACCGTTACCTAAACCGACTACGCCACTACCGTCACTGAACTTATTAACTACGCCACCAACAGCTCGAATCGAAGTCGATCATGGTGCCTTAAACGCAATGTCGGAACTGATTGAAAAAAGTTTATCGGATTATCGAGTGAAGGCAAAAGTGGTTGATTATTTACCGGGACCGGTGATTACTCGATTTGAAATTGAACTTGCACCAGGTATCAAAGCGGCACGAATTTCAACGCTAGATCGTGACTTAGCACGATCATTATCAATGCCATCGGTTCGTGTAGTTGAAGTTATTCCGGGAAAACCTTATGTAGGTATTGAATTGCCCAATAAAAATCGTCAAACAGTCTATTTTAGAGAAGTCTTAGACAGCCCTCAATTTAAAGATGCTCAATCGCCGTTAACTGTCGTATTAGGGAAAGATATCGCTGGGCAATCAGTGGTTGCTGATCTTGCTAAAATGCCTCATTTACTTGTTGCTGGAACTACTGGCTCGGGTAAATCAGTTGGTGTTAATGCGATGATTTTAAGCATTTTATATAAATCGCAACCTGAAGATGTCAGGTTTATTATGATTGACCCCAAAATGCTAGAGTTATCTATTTATGAAGGAATACCACATTTATTAACACAAGTGGTTACTGATATGAAAGATGCCGCTAATGCATTAAATTGGTGTGTTAACGAAATGGAACGACGCTATCGTCTAATGTCAGCATTAGGTGTGCGTAATATTGCTGGTTATAACGAAAAAATAAAACTAGCAGAACAAATGGGCAGACCAATTCCCGATCCACTTTGGAAACCAACTGATAGTATGGATCTTAATATGCCAACACTCGAAAAATTACCCTATATTGTGGTCATGGTCGATGAGTTTGCTGATTTGATTATGGCTGTCGGTAAAAAAGTCGAAGAACTAATTGCTCGGCTTGCTCAAAAAGCGCGAGCAGCAGGTATTCATCTAGTTTTAGCCACACAACGTCCATCGGTGGATGTCATTACGGGCTTAATCAAAGCGAATATACCAACTCGTATCGCTTTTACAGTATCAAGCAAAATTGATTCTCGTACTATTTTAGATCAAATGGGAGCAGAATCATTACTTGGTATGGGGGATATGCTTTATTTAGCCCCTAATAGCTCCATTCCAATTCGTGTTCACGGTGCATTTGTGCGTGATGAAGAAGTGCACGCCGTTGTGCAAGATTGGAAAGCACGTGGCACACCAAAATACGTTGAAAATGTCACAGTTGCGACCGATGATAGCGAAAATGGCAATTCCAACTCGTCAGATGAAGAACTCGATCCATTATTTGACCAAGTTGTTGCTTTTGTCATAGAAACACGAAGAGCTTCTATCTCTAGCGTACAACGAAAATTTAGAATTGGCTACAACCGAGCAGCCCGAATTGTCGAACAAATGGAAGTAGAAGGCATTATTAGCGCACCAAGCCATAATGGAAATCGGGAAGTACTAGCTGTATCAACACATAACGATTATTAGTTTTATCACACACCAATCCATTTAAAAGAGTGGCTTGGTGTTTACATCATAGCATCATGCAAATTAATTAAATCGAATCCCTATAGGTAACCAATAGTAATGAGTGATTATTCTCAGCAAGTAGCATTATTAGAATTACAACTCAATAATGACCCTAACCGATGTTTACCAGCGCAATTAGCAACTAAAGCATTAATCAAAGAAATTTGCTTATCACCAAAACCCGGATTAGTTGATATGAATAATAGTGGAGCACATCGTGATATGGATTTCCAAACCTTTATTCAAAGTATTAGTGCTATTTGTGTCTGGTTTGAACGTTTTTACCAATATGGTAAAACATCAGCTTTGCATAAAAATCAACTTTTTTTAGCTGGCATTAGACCAATTGGTATTAATTGCGAACAAGCGATGTTTAAAGCCACCAATCAAGTTAATACTCATAAAGGCGGGATATTTGCCTTTGGTTTGTTGCTCGGCGCTATTGGCAAGTTAGAGCAATTAAACTTACCAATCAATATACAAAGCATTTGTAACGAAGTTTCATCCATTTGCCAAGGCATTGTTCAAAGCGAGCTAAAACAAAATAATCTAACAAATTCTGTTGGTGAAAAGCTATTTAAACTCCATAACCTTACAGGAGCAAGAGGAGAAGCAGAATCAGGTTATGCAACAGTTAGAAATATCTCACTGCCTATCTTTCAACAAATGCAAAAGAACGGCTATGATGAAGAAACTTGCTTATTACAAGCGATGTTACATTTACTTGCTTTTAATCAAGACACTAATGTAGTTTCACGAGGTGGACTTGATGGCTTGACCTTTGTCCAAGAACAAGCGAAAAAACTCATCAAACAAGGTGGCGTAATCAATCCCAAAGTACGAGAAAATTTATATCATCTTGATAGTGAATTAATAAAACGTAATTTAAGCCCTGGCGGATCAGCGGATTTAATTGCGATTACTTGGTTTTTGTCTCAATATAATGGATAAAACAAGACAATAAAAAGATAAGATTTATTGATATAAAAAGTAATTAAAAATAACAGAATTTAATATTTAACACTATTCTCCAATTAATTTTGGGGCTTTAATATCGGCCCCAATTAATATAACCAAAGATGAGTAATAATTATTGATTAATAAAATAACTCACCTTATGTGCTTCAGTCGGTAATGGAACTTCCCATTTATTTAATAACCGCTGAATTGCTTTATTTGGCAACGTAGTATCTCGTGCTGAATTACGGCGATACAACTCTTTTTCTGGTTGTTCAAGATAGACAATTTCCACATTCGCATGATAAGCATAAAGCAAATCGAGTGCTTTTTGACGCATTTCTTGCGATAAGTGGGTCGCATTCCAAATAAAAGGTTGTTTTGTTCTTAACCACTGTTTAACCTTTGCTAACACAAACTGAATAACCAGCCCTTCGTTTTCACCGTGCTTTAGTTTTAGCTCAGATCTAGCATCATCATAAGAAGCAACATCCCATGTTGGATAATGTTTACTCACCCAACTATTTTTACCCGATGCAGGTAAACCAGCTAGCATAATCACCTTAGATCCTTCTTGAGGATATAATGCATAATCGGGTAATACATTACTACCTCGAAAATATTCGATACGAGTATAATCATCAACAAATTGGCGAGGTTGATATAAACACCCTTCTTCAAGTGCCAATTGCCTAAAGAGTTCAACTTCATCAAGCGCTCGGCGTTTATCAGCACAAATACGACCTTCCATATCTGCTTTAGCTTGCAAACACAACATCCAAATAGGCAATTGCCACGATAAGCGGTGAATTAAATATTCGGGTGATTTATTTCTTACGCCATCACTTAAAGCAAAAAAAGGCACTTGATGTACACTAATAATTCGGCAGATTTGTTCCCGCAAATCAAATGGCACCCCCATTCGCCATAATAATATACGACTACGGATCTCGCCTTTTTTGGAATGCCTTGGTTGTGTAATTTTACCTGTCAACTCATCTATGACGGTGGTTTCTGGCTTAGCGATATCATGTAATAAAGCAGTCATAAATAATACAAACTGCTCATCTTCTGTTGCGTTGGTAAACTCTTCTTGCGTTAATAATGCACGCACAACCATTTGCGTATGAACCCAAACGTTCCCCTCTCCATGATGCGAGGGATCTTGTGGCGTTATTATTAAACTATTCAATTCAGGAATACAGGTTAACCATGGGCTAAAATCATCTGTTGCCAACGTACTTGCTATTTGTTGTTTTAGTACTTGGTAATTCATAATTTACCCCCGTTTAGGCATCCATTATTCCAATTCACTGTTAATTGAGGTGTATATAACTCAACACCTTGAGCCAATTGGTTTGGAATAAAAGGCTGTTCACTATGATGTTGCCCTGCATCTAAAATCGCCTGAACAAAATCCTGCCTAACCCATTTTAATCGATCAATGGTTTGTTCTTCCGATTCGATTTTAAGATATAACCCTTCCATCAAGTCAGAGTTATCGCATTGTTGCCAAGCTTTGCTTAAGTCAAGCCTTTCACGTATCACGATTTGTTCAAAGCAAGTACGCCAATTAGCGGTTTTAGCCAAAGATGGTTTGACTAACGCCAATAAATCGCTCAATTTAGAAGGTGCAATCCCTGCAAACAACACAGGCACCGATAAAACAGGACCATCAGCTAATAATTGATGTCGCTTTAGGGTAGATAAAAAACAGTTTTGTTGTCTATCCCAAATATCAAACTCGCAAAAATAGTGCGGTAAAGCATCATAAAAAATAGCATGTTTTTTGTGTAACCATTCACCATAAAGAATATAGCGATCTTCTAAACGCTCAAGTAACCAATATTCATGCACGCAAGCCCAATGCTTTAAAAGGTTGAATTGGCGTTCTCGTGAACCACCTATTAAGTAATGTCCTCGAGATTGAAGCAACAGCTCACCACTAGCTGAAAAACTGATAGCACAGTTTGCACCGTCAAGTTTTTCTTCAATAACAATATATTGACCAGCTAATTGCTTATAAGGACGTTGTCCATGTTCACTATCACCAAACTGTAAGCGTGAGCTTTCTAGGTGCGGTGTTCGTGGATATTTAATTAATTCTAAATTTTGAATATAAGATTCCATTGTCATAATGTTTTCTCCAAAAAAATAAGGGAAAACCGACAAGGCAAAAATCTATAGATTGAATTGCAACGAAGGGGCTTAGATAATACTAAGCAAAAGACAATATGATAGAAGATACCAAGTCGGCATTAAGATAAAGTGTTAACTACAGGCATTTTGCCACCTCGCTATAACAAAAAATTCAGGTTAAAAAAACGGCGCTATTATCAACAGTTGCTCATGCTTTGTCAAGTTTAATTATAATAAATAATCATTTATGGAAATAACTAATTATAAATTATTTGTTTTTGCAAAAAATACAAATAAAATCAACACTCTAACTGACTATTTTTGCTACAGCCCTTTATCAGCTCTGGGCTTATTCTAATGCTAGATTAATGACTATATTAACCTTTAAGTGTTGTGAAAAATCGAAATGTTTTTCTATAAAACAGCTTAGATATTAAATTGATTTTATTAAATTTTTATTGGTTATTTTTTAATGGAATTAAATAATTATAGTCCGTTTTTGGGGATTTTGTATTTAAGTAAAGTCTATGTGGATGAGGTTAAGTTTCGGACGTTTTAACCTTTGGGAAAATAAATAACGCTAGAGTCAACATCCGAAACATTACCGAACAAATTACATTTAAAACTTACCCTTTTAATGCCAACCATGCCTATGCGTAGTCGGTCGGGAGCATTTTTTGACTTTCAGTCATTAATGCAGTCATACCTGCTCAGCGTCCAACTGAGCGGGGGCTGGATTCTTTGTTAGATTACCTCTATTTGTACCAAAATCGCCCCTTCGCCCTAAGGATTAAGTAATAAAAGCTAAAAACTAAGGTGTGGTGCAAACAGCATAATAGCCGAAGGTGGCACCCATGTTATTGCTATTGATATAGCCAGTGTCGGAGTAGACATAAAACTGACTGTTAGATATGGCATCACTCATCCAGTAACCATAGTGGGAGTGGGTGCTGTAGGCGAAGTCCGCATCAGCATAATGAGACATGTAACCCCACTCCGTGAAAAATCCAGCTCCAATTCGACGCTGGTAACCATTCCAAACTGAAGGCGGTGTGGCGCCAGAAATAGGAACACTAGCTGTTCTGACTGCATTGGTTAAATCTCTTATCTGCGAAAGACGATACCCCAAACGACTACACCATGTTGTTTGAACAGAAACTGTATCGTATTTACTTCCTCGGTTAACAAACCACTGCTTTAACTTAAATCCATACCTCACCACTACATTATTACTACGATCCCTCCCCACTAACTCAAAGGTCTTCGGTAACCTTGGCTTAGCTATTTGATTAGGTTTAGGATTGTTCCATTGATTTCTTGCCTCTGGACCTGTTAGCTTAACACGAGCTACGGCTTTTCCCTTATCCCAATTAGGAATCCACCTATCATTAGGCACAACATTGGTCACTGTTGCAGTGATTCCCTCATGCGTGACAGGTGCCCATGTCAATTCATTTATATCTACTCCAGTTATGAGTAAATCAAAATATAAATTATGCGCACCTGTAGTTGGGAAATTTAAATCGTAAGATGATGAACTTGTAGATTGAGTTAGAAAACCTTTAGTAGTACTCCATATGCTAGATGGACCAGCGAATTTAGGATTGTCGTTAGAATCGATACCAGTCGTACCACCATATAGCAAATTCGGCCTGACCGAACAAATAACTGGTTGTGGCGGCGGAGTGATATAATACACCGCAGTACCTTCACTGAAAGTACTACTTTTGGGCACGCCATACTGCGTTGCTAAACTACCTCCCGTACTACTTAATGTTATCTTATAAGGTGCCTTACAAATATCTAAAGCATCACGACGACTAACGGTATTACCATTTTTATCCATAAATGATACCGATATATTCCCCATTGCCGTTACCTGATTATCACCATCATCATCGCCCCATTTACCTTGTGTCACCAAATCATTTAAGCTCACTGAATCAGCTGGCTGGACTATCATATCGATATTAGCCAAAGTATCCCCTATGTTAGGTAACTCGATTGGAACTGTCGATGATGAAGGATTATTTTGCGGTGTGAATGTTCGTCCATTTGATAATTTAATAGTTAATAAGTCATCTGTTTTAGTCACTTTAGTAACACCGCCATCAAAAGTTAAATAAGGCGCAGTACCGTGAATGCGCTCAGAAGTCGTTGCCGACAAAGCCTGCGATTCTATGGAGTACGGCAATAACAACAATAGCGCTAATACCAATGGAACTTTTGAAAATAATTTTATGGATAATTTCGAAGATATAAATGAGTTTCGTGCAAAAACTCGTCGAATAGGGTTATTAGATAAATTTAAGACGTAGGTTAGCTTGTGCCTTGTGCCTTGTGCCTTGTGCCTTGTGCCTTGTGCCTTGTGCCTTGTGCCTTGTGCCTTGTGCCTTGTGCCTTGTGCCT
>NZ_JBIDFG010000010.1:47497-126596 GCF_046635625.1 Gilliamella sp. BG1
ACAGCCAAAAATGATACTGCATTACGTTCCTCGTGTCAAGTAATATTTTGTTTTATTTGAATTTTTATAATTATTCGCTTATTTTCCTATAGCAATAAGAGTATAGCCGTTTAAAAAATAGTTGGCTAGTTTTTTGGCGGACTTTTTTGTAAAGAAATGTAAAGATGAAAACGATTGGCTTTAGAGATAGGTGAATTTTATAATTAAAATAGGGTATTATCTTTAGGACTTTTTGACTTTTACGGAATGATTAATATTGCTGATAACATCTAAAACACAAACACGCCCAACAGCCCAGTTTGACGTGCTAGCTTTATTTCGTTATCGGTATATTTTGATGCTGTGATAAGGCAGGCATATTAGCATTGTGGTGCTATAAGTGTGTTTTTTACTTTAAAATCGTTCAGGTAGGCTATTGATTTTATTGAAGTTTTTATTTGCATTTTTAAATAAAATCAATCTTTTATAGGATAGTTTTTTATTACATTGAATTTGGCTTTTTAATAAAAGCGCTTTTGTTATTTGATAATAGTTATTTAATAATAACTTGTTAATAACAGCCAGTTAATAACAAAAGCGCAAGCTTTTAAGTCGTATCGGTCGGGGTGCTATTTTGATTTTCTGCCATTAAAGCGCAAGGCTCGCAGGCTTTACCTGCTCAGCGCCCCAACTTACGCGGGGGCTTTATTCTTTTTTATATTATCCTCTCAGGCACCGTAACCCCCTTCCGCGCCCTAAGGATTAAGAATTAAACGCTAAAAACTAAGGTGTGGTGCAAACAACATAATCGATGTTGTTATCGTAGTCGACGACCCAGCCGCCGTGCGAGTCGACATGGTAGCTGCTACCCGGTGCGCCATATGCCCAGCAGCCGTAGCCTCTGAAGCCCGCATCAGGGTAGCTGAGCATTTCGCCCCACTCCGTGAAAAATCCAGCGCCTATACGACGTTGGTATCCACTATGTACTGACGACGGCGTGGCGCCATCTACGCCATTTATACATGGGAAAAAACTCACCCCCCCCCATGTACCACACTTCCCATTGGTTAAATCCCTTACCCTCGACATGCGATAACCCAAACCATTACACCATGCTAACTGGTCACTATAATAGCTCCATTTGTCCCCCCGATTGACGAACCACTGCCTCAACACAAACCCATATTTTACTACCTCATCATTAGTTTTTATATCTCTACCCACTAACTCAAACGTCTGCGGTAACTGTGGCTTAGCTATTAGGTTAGGATGAGGATTGTACCATTGATTTCTTGCCTCTGGACCTGTTAGCTTAACACGAGCGACAACTTGTCTCTTATCTTCTTTAGGAATCCAAATATCATTAGCTACAACATTTGTCACTGTTGCAGTAATTCCCTCATGCGTGACTGGTTCCCATGTCAACTCTTCTGGTTCTATTCCTGTTATAAGTAAATCAAAATATAAACCATCCATACCAGTGGTCGGGAAATTTAAATTGTATGATTCAGAATTGATTGATTGAACTAAGAAGCCCTTATCAGGACTCCATATGTCAGCTGGGCCTGCATATTTGCCGTTACCCAATTCTAGATTCGGCCTTACATAATTGATAACTGGCGACGGTATTACTATTGCATCACTACGATTACCTGTTCGAGATTTTTTGCCATTCGCCTGTAAATTCCATGACGATGACAATAATAACAGTGCTAATACCAGCAAAGCTGTTTTAGGTGATTTGAGCAATAATTTCGATAATAATTTGAGAGATAATTTGGAAAGTATAAATGAGCTTAGTGTAAAAACTCGTCGAATAGGATTATTTGATAAATTTAAGACATAGGTTTGCCAGTGCTTGTGCCTTGTGCCTTGTGCCTAAAATGATAATGCATTACATTCCTCGTGTCAAGTAATATTTTGTTTTATTTGAATTTTTATAATTATTTGCTTATTTAATAAGCTTGTTTTCCTACAGCGATAAAAGTATAACCATTTATAAAATAGTTGGCTAGTTTTTTGGCGGACTTTTTTATAAAGAAATGTAAAGATGAAAACGATTCGGTTTTATAGATGGGTAAATTTTATAATTAAAATAAGGTGTTATGTTTCCGTTATTTTGAGATTTGGTGAAATTATTAATATCTACACCTACATTCCAGCTCACCCTATTTAGTGGAATAACCTCGCTTAGCTATTGGCACATTTAAACCCCATGGTAAAGCGAGTATATTAATCTTGTGGTATTGTTAGATTTTTTGCTCTAAAAACGTTCAGGTAGAGTATTGATTTTATTGAAGTTTTTTATTTCGTTTTTTTTTAATTAAATCAGACAGTTATAGAGGACAGTGGTATTGTTTGAAGTAGTGGTTTTAAATATTTTTCCCTTTTGGGGAAATGAGTAGTATCGGTGGTAACATTCGATCCAAACATCCTTGTTTGGCGTACTACCTTACTCAGTTGCTGCGTATTCTAACGCCAAAATAAGGTAGATATAGGTATTTGGTTGTTATAGAAGCTGTTTTTTCCTTTGTTACTAGTACCAATAACTGAAAAAAAACTCAAATAAGTATGTTTTCAAAGCTAGTATTTTATCTGAAACAGATAAAATACTATTTCCCTAAACGTTTATATAGCCTTTCTGGTCGTCCAATTTTTCCATGATTAAGTTCGACTGTTAATAATTTGATTTGTACACAATATTCTAAATATCGCCTAGCAGTTGTTTTGCTAATATTGGCTTTTTCGACTATTTCGTCAACAGTGAGTGCTTTATCGGTTTGCATAAATAAGTCTTTGACTTTTTGTAGTGTGATTTCTTCAATCCCTTTGGAGTGGCGGTTCATATCAACAAAATCTTTAGTTTGCAAATTGAAAAGTTCGTCTATTTTTCGTTGATTGACATGTTTTTGTAGGCTTTGTCGGTATAAAAATAGTTCAAAACGCTCAAGCGAGTGTTTTAGCCTTTGGTAAGATACGGGCTTTATTAAGTAGTCAAAAGCGCCATAACGAATCGCTTTACTACAAGTATCCATATCACTTGCGGCTGTAATAAAAATAACATAGCAATCTAGATGATTATTTATGATGTATTCAAATAATTCTATTCCTTTGCCGTCAGGTAAATAATTATCGAGTAATATTAAGGTCGGTTTTAGTTTTTCTACCATTATTTTAGCTTCTTCTAGTGTTGAAGCTATTCCAATTACTTTAACCTTTGTATCTTTTTGAATAAACTCTGCATTTAGTTCTGCTAAAATTGGCTCATCTTCAACAATAAGCACTTTGATATTATCTTCTTGAAATTGATTCATATAATTGCCTTTTTATTATTTAGGTATAAATACAGAAAAAATTGTTCCATAAGGGGTATTATCTTCAAATGTAATATAACCATTGGCCTTTTTTATATAGGTCGAAACAAGGTGTAAACCAATACCGTGTTCTTTACCTTCTTGCGATGTGACGCCAGGTTCGAAAATTGAATCGCGAATATTTTCATCAATGCCACAGCCTTGATCAGTTACCTCTAATACAACTTCATTTGTTGCGTCGCTTAGATAGAGATAAATGGTTTTATCACCACGATCATTTTTTAAGCTAGCATTAAAAGCATTATCAAGCAAATTTCCTAAAATTGACATAAATTCTATTTCGGTGATAAGTGAAGGTAATGCATTTAATTGGCATGCTGGATCAAATACTAGATTTAAGCCAATTTCGTGTGCTTTTGAATATTTGCCAATTAATAAACCACATATAGCCGGCACATTAAAATGTTTGGTAATAAAGTCTAAATTACTTTGGTTATCGGCAGAATGCAATGCAATAAATGATTGCGCTTCATCATACCGTTTCATATATATTAAACCTGATAGCGTTGCTAACCAGTTAAGATGTTCATGCCTTAATGCGCGTAAATTATCGACATATTGTGTTACTTGCGTTAATTGCATACTTAATACATTAATATCATCAAAATTACGAAAAGTAATTACCCAGCCTTGAATTTTATCATCAATAACCACTCGAACTCGGCTGGCAATAACAATCATGTTATTGAAATAGCATATATGATCGTGTATGTCTTCAGTTTGATTTTCTTTTTTGTAGATAAAGTCACTTGAGGTGATAAATTCGCTTAAATCATGTTTATGTAACTCGTCATCATTTATCTTAATATCTAACATTGTGCGAGCAGATTGATTAATATTGATAATTTTATAATTAAGATCAATGGCGATAACACCTTCAAAAATCGATTCCATGATCGACTTTTGGCTTTTTACCAGTAGTGCGATTGCTTTAGGCTCTAAATTGAACATCTGTTTTTTAATTGCTTTTGAAAAACAGTATGAAAAGATAAATAATGCTAAGAATAACAAGGAACAAAAAATGATAAACGGTATAAACTGTTTTATATGCAATGCATAAATACCATCAATCATGTAACCGACCGAGACTATACCAATAATCTTACCGTTTTCAATAATTGGAGCTTTCCCCCTTAATGCTAGACCAAGAGAACCCTCACTAATAGTGATGCTACTATTACCGTTAAGAACCTCTTGATTATCCCCTCCTACCATGGGGGAATGTAAAGGGCTATTAGCTGTATGAAATAAACGGTTAGCATTAGCATCGCCAATAACAATATAGCTTGCATCACTTTGTTTAAATATATCTGTGATTAAATTAGCTATTTTATTTGTGTCTTTATCTTTGACATATTCAATTAAACTTGGTAAAACAGATAACTCTTTTGCTTGAATTTGCGCTTTTTCGCCCAAACTTCGATACAAATTTGTTTCAGTTGTGTTCCAAATATAGCTTTGTAATAGCGCAAGAACAATCAACGAAAAAAACAAAAGCGATAAAAAAAGTTTTGTGGTAAATGATAAGTGGATTTTTCTTCGCATTTTTGTATTTGCTTTTCAAATTAAGTTCAAATAAGTGTATCACAGCATAAAAAAACATATATCCTTTAAAACCATAAAAACCACAGTTAATTTATGATTTATATCACAAAAATTTCATTAATTTTTTGTAAATATACCCGCCAATAATTTTGAATAAATCAACTTATTTTGGAGAAAAAAATTAATGGTGAATTTTAACTCATCTGAGAAAAACATTAATGGAAAAGAATCAACGGGTAAGACTGTTACAGAAAATCTAACAGGTTGGCCATATAATTGGTGGCGTCTGATGGATAACTACAAAATTGGTGTTATCCCACTTCCATTATTTATTATCGCAGGTATTCTTATTTTTGCTGAAGTGTTAGTAACAGGTAAATTACCTAGCGAAATCGTTGTAATGGTAGTTACTTGTGCTTTTTTTGGTTTTCTATGTGGCGAAATTGGTAAACGTTTGCCGATCGTTGGAAAAATGGGAGCTGCCGCAATTTGTGCAACCTTTATTCCTTCTGCATTAGTTTATTATGGTATTCTTCCTGAACCAGTCGTTGTTGCAACAAAAAAATTCTATAAAGATACACATATTCTTTATTTATATATCTGTTGTATCATCGTGGGTAGTATTATGAATATGGATAAGAAAACACTTATCCAAGGATTCTTAAAAATCTTCGGTCCAATGGTATGTGGTGAAATCGTTGGTATGCTTGTTGGTGTCGGTGTTGGTTATTTACTTGGTTTAACACCATTTGAAACATTCTTCTTCTTAGTATTACCTATTATGGCTGGTGGTGTTGGTGAAGGTGCAATTCCACTTTCAATCGGGTACGCTTCAATCTTAGGTATGGAACAAGGTGATGCGCTTGGTCGTGTTTTACCAATCGTAATGTTAGGTGGTTTAACTGGTATTATTTGTGGTGGTATTTTAAATCGTATTGGTAAAGCTTATCCGCACTTAACTGGTAACGGTCGACTATTACCAGCAGATGATGAAGTTGCTGATAAAAAAGCAGCTAAAACTGAATCGATTATTGATGTAACTACATTCGCTTCAGGTGTATTATTAGCAGCTATTCTTTATATGGTTGGTATGATTGGTCACAAAGTGACTGGTATTCCAGCACCAGTAGGAATGCTATTTGCAGCAGTTTTTGTTAAATTAGTATCTGGTGTTTCACCTAAAGTATTAAGTGGGTCACAAGTTGTTTATAAATTTTTCCAAACGTCTGTTACTTACCCAATTTTATTTGCGGTGGGTGTTGCTATCACTCCTTGGGAAAAAATTGTAGATGCATTCACAATCACAAACCTAATTGTTATTGTTTGTACAGTTGTTAGTTTGGTTACTACTGGTTTCTTTGTTGCTAAAAAACTTGGTATGTATCCTGTTGATGCTGCTGTTATTTCTTGTTGTCAAAGTGGTCAAGGCGGAACTGGTGACGTGGCAATCTTAACTGCTGCAGAACGTATGGAACTTATGCCGTTTGCACAAATTGCAACTCGTATTGGTGGTGCAATTAATGTATCAGTATCATTACTTATTCTCGGCAATTTCTTAGTATAGATTTTACATATTAAATAACAACCTTGGTTTATACTAAGGTTGTTCATTTTTATTTAATATTTACAATTAACAAAATAGCTTTTAAGGAGTTTTCATGAAGCTTGTCAGTTATCTTGTCTCTGGTAGAGCAAGTTTTGGTCTTCTTACTCACAACGGTATTGTTGATTTAAAGCAAAAATTAGGTGATAAATATGCTGATTTAAAATCACTACTTGCCGATAAAGAAGGACTATCTATTGCCAAAACCTACCTTAATGCCCCAAGTGACATTGATGAACAAGATATTACTTATTTACCCGTTATTCCAAATCCAAATAAAATCTTGTGTGTTGGTATGAACTATGCCGAAAAACGAGCAGAATTTAATGAAACCTGTTCAGCACCAACGCTTTTTGTTCGTTTCCCTGATTCTCAAACAGGTCATAAAACCAACATTATTAAACCAGCTATTACTAATGAGTTGGATTATGAAGGAGAATTAGCTATTATTATAGGTAAAGCTGGTTTTCGCATTAAGCAAGAAGATGCGTTATCATATGTAGCTGGCTATAGCTGTTATATGGATGGTTCTATTCGCGACTGGCAATATACTTGGTTTACCGCAGGTAAAAACTGGCCTAGCACTGGTGCTTTCGGTCCATGTATTACAACAAGCGATGAAATTCCTGATCCAAAAGTATTATCTTTAACTACTTATTTAAATGGCGAGCAAATGCAACATGATTCAGTTAAAAATCTTGTGCATACTGTGCCTGAATTAATTTCTTATATTAGTACTTTTACACGTTTATCTCCAGGTGATGTTATTCTTACTGGATCACCAGGTGGAGTTGGTAAAAAACGTAATCCTCCAGTATTTATGAAAGATGGCGATACAATTGAAGTCGAAATTACAGGAATTGGTCGACTAACTAATTATGTAGTAGCTGAATAGAGGTAAATTTATGTACGATTTAGTTGATTATGCCGTTGTTGATATTTCTAAAGCAGAACAAGATTATAAAGAAGTTAAACAGTTGCTATCTCGCTCTGATCTTGATCTGGATTCACAAGTTACTGTTTTTATGGTAGCTAAAATCAATGAACAAATTATTGCTTGTGCAGGTATTGATCGCAATATTATTAAATGTGTTGCTATTGATCCTAATTATCGTGGCAATCAACTAAATCTAACCTTGATGGATCATGCAATAAAATATGCCAATGAAAACGGCTATTTTCATCTTTTTCTATATACAAAACCCGAAAATATAGATTTTTTTAAGGGATGTGGGTTTTATCCTATTGTTGAAATAACAGATCTTGTTGTCCTAATGGAAAACAATCCAGTTGGAATAAGGCAATATTGTAAACAACTAAGCACGCAACAAAAAGAAGGGAGCAAAATTGGTAGCATTGTTATGAATGCTAATCCTTTCACTAAAGGCCATCAATATCTTATTCAATATGCTGCAAGTCAATGTGATTGGTTGCATGTTTTTGTTGTCAATGAAAATGCATCGCTATTTTCATTTGATACACGTTTGAAGTTAGTTAAAGATGGTACTAAACAGATACAAAATGTGACGGTACATGCAAGTTCTCCTTATATTATTTCAAGAGCAACATTTCCAACTTATTTTCTAAAAGATAAGACAAAAATCGATCAGGCCTATATGGGTATCGATCTGCTTATATTCCGAAATTATATTGCTCCAGCGCTTAATATTAACTATCGATTTGTTGGAACTGAACCCTATGACGAAGTAACGAAGGCTTATAATGAAGCGATGTCTTATTGGCTTGAAGATAAAGCAGTTAGTAATCACTCCGCAATTACCTTTGTTGAAGTTCAACGAATAACCGAAGGTGATACTATTGTATCAGCTTCATTAGTAAGAAAATTATTGGCATCAGGGCAGTATGAAGAGGTAAAAAAACTAGTTCCATCTACTACATGGGATTACCTTTCAGCTAATTTGGATAAATTTAAAATTTAATACGTTTTAAAAGGTAAAAAAATGAAAATACAAAAAGAAGCCATGGCGGGGACTCTTGAATCTAGCGATTTGTTAGTCAAAGTCATGCCAAACACGGGAATTGAAATTGTTATTAATAGTGATGTTAATAAACAATTTGGCGATCAAATCCGTGCGGTTGTTAATCAAACTTTAAATGAGCTTAATGTAACCGACGGTTTAATCATTATTGATGATAAAGGTGCACTTGATTGCGCTATTAAAGCTAGAGTTCAATGTGCAGTTTTACGTGGCGCAGAAGAAGAAAACTTAGATTGGAGTAAATTACTATGAAAAAATTACGTCGAAGTATGCTATTTCTTCCAGGTGCAAACGCCGCTATGTTATCAACTTCGTTTGTTTATAAGCCTGATTCAATCATGTTCGATCTTGAAGATGCCGTTTCAATTAAGGAAAAAGATTCAGCACGTTTATTAGTTGCACAAACTTTACTTCTTCCTGTTTATAAAGAGCATGGGATTGAAACAGTAGTACGAATCAACGCACTTGATACTCCATTTGGTTTAAAAGACCTTGAAGCAGTTGTACGAGCGGGTGTTGATGTAGTACGTTTACCTATGACTAACTGTGCTGAAGATATTCATGAGTTAGAAGCCCATGTTGAAAGAATCGAAAAAGAGTGTGGGCGTGAAGTTGGTAGCACTAAATTAATGGCTGCAATCGAATCTGCTCAAGGTGTTGTTAATGCCGTTTCTATCGCTAAATCTTCTCCACGTTTAATCGGTATTGCGCTAGCTGCATTTGACTATCTTGTTGATATGCAAACTGAACGTGGCGATGGTACAGAATTATTCTATGCTCGCTGTGCAGTATTGCATGCAGCACGTGTGGCTAAAATTGATGCTTTTGACGTTGTTTACTCTAATGTTAATGATGATGAAGGTTTCTTGAAAGAAGTCAGCTTAATCAAAAAATTAGGTTACAACGGTAAATCGCTCATTAATCCTAGACAAATTGACCTGCTCCACAATGCTTATGCTCCAACAGCAGCTGAAGTTGAACATGCTCAAAAAGTAGTTGAAGCAGCAGAAGAAGGAGAAAGAAAAGGCCTTGGCGTTATTTCTCTAAATGGCAAAATGATTGATGCACCGATTATTGCTCGAGCTAGAAAAGTTATCGAGTTGGCTAAGTATTCTGGTGTACGTAAAGAAATTTGATAGGATTGAAAAATGACTACTTCTATAAACAAAAAAATTGATGATTTGCTTAAACAGCACCCTGATCTCAAGAATATTAAGCCTTTTGTTGATGCTAACGCAACAACTCCATATTTAAAAGATGAGTCTAAATACACGCGTAAATTGTGTGATTCTATTGAGCAAGCAATTAAAAAATGTGAATTGCGTGATGGAATGACTATCTCTTTTCACCATGCATTTCGTGAAGGCGATAAGGTTATCAACAAAGTTGTTGAGACTATCAGTAATTTAGGCATTAAAAATTTGACGCTAGCTTCAAGTTCTTTATTAAGCTGTAACTCAGCGTTAATTCCTCATATCGAATCTGGTGTAATTACTAAAATTTATACCTCTGGTTTACGCGGTAAATTAGCCGATGCGATTTCTCACGGTTTAATGGAAAACCCAGTCCATATCCATTCTCATGGTGGACGTGTAAAACTAATCCAAAGTGGTGAAATTAACATTGATATCGCATTTTTAGCTGTATCAACCGCTGATGAACAAGGTAACGCTAATGGTGTATCAGGAAAATCACAATGTGGTGCTCTAGGTTATGCTATGGTTGATGCGCAATTTGCTAAAAAAGTTGTACTATTAACTGAGGATATTGTTGGATATCCTAACCATCCAGCAAGTATTCGCCAAGATCAAGTTGATTATATTGTTAAAGTTGATGAAGTGGGTGATCCAACTAAAATTAGTGTGGGCGCAGCGCGTATAACTAGCAATCCACGCGAACTGATGATCGCTCGTTATGCAGCTGATGTTATTGAACACTCTGGTTATTTTAAAGATGGTTTTTCAATCCAAACTGGTTCTGGTGCATCGTCAACTGCAGCAACTCGTTTCCTTGAAAATCGCATGCGTGCGAAAAATATCACTGCATCATTTGCTTTAGGTGGTATTACAGCAAGTATTGTTGATCTTCACGAAAAAGGATTAGTTAAACGTTTATTAGATACTCAAAGTTTTGACGGCACTGCGGGGCAATCTTTAGGTAAAAATAAAGATCATATCGAAGTTTCAACTAATGTTTATGCAAATCCTGCCTCAAAAGGTGCAAGTGTTGATGAGCTTGATATTGTTATTTTAAGTGCGTTAGAAATCGACCTTGATTACAATGTTAATGTATTAACTGGTTCTGACGGTGTAATGCGCGGTGCTTCTGGCGGTCACTGTGATACGGCTGCTGGTGCAAACTTAACAATTGTTGTTGCGCCACTCATTCGTAGCCGTATTCCAACAGTAATTAAAAAGGTAACAACATTAGTTACTCCTGGTGAGAGCGTTGATGTGCTAGTCACTGACCATGGTATTGCTGTTAACCCTAATCGTCCAGAAATTGCTGAACGTTTAAAAGCAGCTAACCTACCAATTATGAGCATTGAAGAGCTTTATCAACGTGCTGTGTCTTTAACTGGTGAACCAAAACCAATCGAATTTAATGATAAAATCGTTGGTATCGTACATTTCCGTGATGGCTCTGTTATTGATGTCGTACGCCAAGTTAAAGATTAATTTTAATCTTTATTAATATAGTAATAGCCTGACATGTAAAAGTGTCATGCTATTACTTTTCTATTTGATGAAAAAAATGCAAATTAAATTTGATGATGGCACTCCTATTATCCTTGAGCAAATGCTACTAGCCAAGGAAAAGCGAGTTGAAAACCAAAAGCATGCAATGACATGCTATAAATATCCAATCATATCATTAAGCATAGTTATTCCTGGTCCTATAAAAAACAGTAGCGGAGCCCGTTATCTTTTTGACGAAGCAATTAAAGCTTTACATCTCTGTTTTTTACAAAACAATATAACAATAATCAATGAAGATCATTTCCATTACATTACTGGTTCAGAAGCAATCATAGCAATTAAATGTTCAGCTAAAACCCTTAAAAAATATTGTATTGAAGTCGAAAATAATCATCCCTTAGGGCGTTTGTGGGATATTGATGTTATTGACATTGTTACACAAAATAGCCTGTCACGTTCTCAATTCGAAAATCAACCAAGACAATGTTTGGTCTGCAATGAAGAGGCAAAAATTTGTGGTAGAGCTAAACGGCATTCAATTGATGAAATTTTTACCGCGATAAAAAAGAAAATAGAAAATTTCAGAAAGAATAAAACATCACTTTAATAAAAGTGCAAATAATAGGTTGATGAAATAACATTACAGCATTATATCATCAATCTTTTTTTAATCTAAAAATTCAATTAGATTGTTTCAAGTGCCTGCTGTAAATCAGCTAGTAAATCAGTAATATCTTCTAAACCAACTGAAATACGTAATAGCTGATCTGAAATACCCGCTGTTTTTCGTGCTTCTGCACTAATACCTGAATGTGTCATTGTTGCTGGGTGGCAGACAAGACTCTCAACGCCACCAAGTGATTGAGCTAATGTAATAATTTTAAGCGCTTTTAAAAACTTAGGCATTACATCGGCATTTCCAACCAGTTCAAAACTTAGTAACGAGCCAAACCCTTTTTGTTGTTCTTTAGCAATATCATGCCCAAGATTAGATGGTAAAGAGGGATGAAATACTTTTGCTATTTTTGGGTGATTAATAAGAAACTCAACAACTTTTTGGGCATTTTCTTGTTGCAAATTAACACGTGCAGCAAGAGTTCGTAACCCACGCAATAAAAGATAACTATCAAATGATGAAGTAAGCGTACCAATATTGTTGGCCCACCATAAAACATCTGTAGCAAGCTGTTGGTCTTTGAAGACTAAAATTCCCGCTAATAAATCCGAATGCCCATTTAAAAATTTGGTACAAGAATGGCTGACTATATCAGCACCAAGCTCCAACGGTTTTTGTAAAATTGGCGTCATAAATGTATTATCGACTAAAACCAAAGCTCCAACATCATGTGCTTGTTGGGCTATTTTCTTGATATCAACAACACGAAGTAATGGGTTATTTGGTGTTTCAATCAATACTAATTTAGGATGTAAATTAAGTGCTTCTTGTAAAGCTATTGCATCGGACTGATCAACAAATTTCACTTTAAAATAGCCTTTTTGGCTTAGACTATTAAAAAGTCGATAGCTGCCGCCATAACAATCATGAGGAGCAACAACTAAGTCATTTGGCGCTAATAAAGCAACACTGATAAGATGAATTGCTGACATACCACAGTTTGTTAAAATAGCATCTGCACCACCTTCTAATTTCGCAACGGTTTCTTCCACTAATCGCCGACTAGGATTAGCTTTTCGTGCATAATCAAACTTTCTTGGTTTTGCAAATTCTTCATAACGATAACAAGTAGATGGTGTAATAACTGGTACGACACTACCATATTGCTCATCAGTATTAATCCCACCACGAACAGCTATTGTTCCTTGGCTTAACTTGTTGGTTTGACTAGCCATAATAATATTCCTCTAAATAATACTTTACTTACTTCAACAACAGATTGTATAAGAATAACACATTCAATAAGGACGTCAACATGTCTAGACGTCTAACTATCTTGGTGTGTAGATTGCAGAAAAATAAAAAAAACGTTAGAATTGCCCACATTATTTGTGATGTAATTTGGTGACAAGATGATGGAATGGAATGGCGAATATATAAGCCCTTATGCTGAACATGGTAAAAAAAGCGAACAAGTAAAAAAAATTACAGTATCAATTCCGTTGAAAGTTTTAAAAATATTGACTGATGAACGCACTCGCCGACAAGTCAATAATTTACGTCATGCAACAAATAGTGAATTATTGTGTGAAGCCTTTCTTCATGCTTATACCGGTCAACCTTTACCTTGTGACGATGATTTACAAAAAGATCGTGAAGACGGTATTCCTAAGCAAGCTAAAAAGATGATGCAAGATTTAGGTATTAATCCCGATTTTGATTGATTATTAACTAAAAAACTAATTTTGAAAAACAAAAGGCGCTTATGCGCCTTTTCTATTATTATTAATTTTGGGACATGGTTTTCCGAAAAATTATTTTTTACCACCAACCATAGCAAAACGTTGTTTGAACTTATCTACACGTCCACCAGTTGCAACATCACGTTGTTTACCAGTATAGAATGGGTGACATTCGCCACATACGTCAAGATGAATATCATGACCAACAGTAGAATGAGTTTTAATAACGTTACCACAAGAACAAGTTGCTGTAATTGCAGTATATTCTGGATGAATACCTTCTTTCATAATAAACCTCTAAAGTTTTTCGTATCGCTATATAAATGGCCATAAAAGCAAAATCTATACACCATACGAGTGTTAAAAAACATGATAAGACAGCAGATTATACGGCCAATAGTCGAGTTAATCAAGAAATAAAAGAACAATTAAACAGGTAATTGACCTATTGTTAATTGCAGTTCAATCTTTTCCCCATTTCGCTGAACTATAATGGGGACAATTGTACCAGGTTTCAACTCAGCTATTTGATCCATTGTTTCAACAATTGATTTAACAGGTTTATTATCTACCATAATCAGAATATCATTAGCTTGTATTCCCGCTTGTAATGAAGGACCTTCCGCTCTGGTGACTAAAATACCTAACACCACTGGCATATCACTTGGATTTTGAGTTGGTGCAAATTCTAATCCATCAATTCCTATATATCCTCTAATAACTTTTCCATCGCGAATTAATTTATTCATGATTTTAACTGCTAATGCAGTTGGGATAGCAAATCCAATTCCTTCAGGAATATCATTGCCTAGATTTTTTGCAAAGGTAAGAGTATTAATTCCCATTAATTCACCTTTGCTATTTACCAGCGCTCCACCTGAATTGCCATGATTTATTGATGCATCAGTTTGAATAAAATTTTGCCTTCTGTATGGGCTCAATCCATCACGACCTGTAGCACTGATAATACCTTGTGTAATAGTTTGCCCTATATTGTAAGGGTTCCCTATGGCTAATACGACATCACCAATTTTAGGTTCGCGTTGAGGATTTATCAATATAGTGGGGATATTTGAAGCCTCTATTTTTAATACCGCTAGATCAACAAGTTTATCTGAGCCTACAGATAAAGCTTCAAATATTCGTCCATCTTGCAATGCGACGATAATTTGTTCTGCATCTTCAACTACATGATAATTAGTAACAATATACCCATTCCCATTCATAATTACTCCAGAACCGAGCGGAGTTATTGGACTATCTTGTGATTCCTGAGAAAAAGAATTAATTGAGCGGCTATAAATATTAACTACTGCAGGGGCTGCAGTTTTAACAGCACTAGAAAAACTTAATGGATCATCATGAAAAATTGAAGTTGGAAAATTTGATTGGTTTCCTTTTTGTAAAGAAGGAAAAATAATCAATAACACAATAGCTAAAACCGTTCCAATTAATATTGGCCATAGAATTTTTTTGAGCATTAGTTTCAGAATTGTAATGGGAAGAATAATGAAGATTTTAACACATCTATATAAAGGTTAAAATTAAAGTTTTCGTCGATGCTAAAGCATCGACGATATAAAAAATGACTAATTATCGTAAAATTAAATATAAACGACTATCACCACGAATTATATTTAATGCAATTACTGATGGGTGACTATCAATAATTTTTCTAAGATCTGCAATATTAGTTACTCGTTCTTTATTAACTCCAGTAATAAGATCTCCCTCTTGCAAACTGAGTCGAGACGCAGGCGAATTTTTAGCAATACTTTCTATTAAAACACCTTTTTGGCCTTTAATTTCACCATTGCTAAGCGTTGCACCATCAAGAGCAGAATGTAGCGATTTCGCATCCGTTGTTGTCTCGTCGCTATTTTTTAGTTTTACATCGACAGATATTGTTTTGCCATCTCGAATTAAACCTAGCTTAACAGTTCGCCCTGCTCCAGTTGTCGCAATTTTTGCACGTAGTTCAGCAAAACTATCAACTGGTTTACCATCCATCGAGACAATAATATCGCCAGATTTAATTCCTGCTGCTTGTGCGGCTGAATTCTCAATAACTTCACTAACAAAGGCTCCTTTTTGAACATCAACATCAAACGCTTTTGCTATATCCGATGTCAATTCATTACCTTTGATACCAAGCACGCCACGCTTTACTTCACCAAATTCTATAAGCTGAGAAGTTAAACTTTTTACCATGTTACTAGGAATTGCAAATCCTATCCCTACATTACCACCACTTGGAGCAATAATTGCGGTATTTATACCAACAAGCTCACCATTTAAATTCACAAGAGCCCCACCAGAGTTACCTTGGTTAATTGAAGCATCTGTTTGAATGAAGTTTTCAAAACCATTCATATTAAGTCCACTACGAGCTAAAGCTGAAATAATCCCTGAAGTAACAGTTTGACCAATGCCAAATGGATTACCAATAGCAACAGCATAATCACCAACACGTAAATTATCAGAATCTGCTAATTTAATAGCTGTTAATTTTTTGGCATCATCGATTTTAAGTAATGCTATATCACTTTGTGGATCCTTACCGATTAGTTTTGCTTTAAATTCATGCCCATCGTTTAGAGCAACCGTAATTTTATCAGCACCATCAATAACATGATTATTCGTAACAACATAGCCTTTTTCTGCATCAATAATCACACCAGAACCTAAACCTGTAAACGCCCTTGATTGGCTATCTGGATAACCAAAAAAACGTCTAAATTCTTCTGGCATATTATTTTGCATTTGAGCTGTTCCTTCAACTTTAATACTAACAACTGATGGTAATACAGTTTCAAGCATAGGCGCCAAACTTGGCAGTTGCGTATTATTATCGGTTGAGGCAGGAGGAAAAGCTGCATAAGTATTCGGAAGTACAGATAAACTTATTCCTAAACTTAAAGCTAAAATACTTAATAATTTTTTTTGTTGTTTTAATGAATTAATCATCTCAGAACTCTCGCTTTTACAAAAATTTACACTCTATAAAATTGCTTGAATATTAAGTAACGGAGAATAAAATCATTGGTTAAGATTTATTTTCATCCGTTTTAAATAAACCTGAAGAATCATCAGAATAATCTCTAGGCTGCTTATCAAGCGTAATTTCTTTTGTTTCGTTAGAATCTGTATTTGAATCAAAATCTAAAGCTTGAATATTACCACTATCCATAAATTGACTGGAGTTTTCAGCCATATGTTGATAAAGGCGACGAAAATCTTTAGCCATATTATCCAATATTTCTGCGCTATGTGAAAAATGTTTAGCAATCATTTGTTTTTGGGCTATTAATTCATCTTTTGTTTGATCTAACTCTTGTTTAACTTTGGCATATTTACGTGCCTTAGGACTAATAACACTAATAAAAATGAAACAAATAATAAAACCAATCACAAATCCAATTATAAGATAAGTAAGCATACCTTTATCCATTATTCACTCCTTATATCTTTAAGATATATAATTTTATAAAATTGAAGACTAATTATCAGCGCTTATTTTGCATGGTTAGCAAGTTTTATCAATTGTTTTTTTAACTTGTCTGGTGCATTTTCTGCTAATGCAGATAGAAACATTGCGCTTTTTTGTGTCATCACACTTGAAGTTAAAGATGACTTATCACTTTGATAATTGCTCTGTGACCACCTCACTGAAATATCTGGATTAATCTGATATTGAATAGAAGATAAGGATGGTAAAATAATTTTTCGTATTTCAGAAATTAAATTGCTTTGTTCATATTTCAATCTAGTTAACCAACAAGCTGAGCTAACCTCTAAAATCAACACACCTTGGCGATAGTTAGCAACTCGGCATTGTTGATTTAATGGTGAAGGCAATAAATCATAAACAATTTTAGCTAAAGAGCATAATGCATTAGTTCTATCTTGAATCTTAGACAGAGAAGAGGCTTGTGTCAAAATTGACGTCAACATTTGTGGTTCGTTATAACGCATAATTATGCCTTTTATTAAAAAATAGTAATACTAAAATGCAAAAATATTTTCCACCAATGTTTAAGTAATTTATCTTATTTGAATGAAAAAGTCCCTTAAAAAAAGAATATTTTCACTTAATTAACACTTTATAAAAAGTTCACAAATAACTCAAAATTAGAAGAACAAAATAAAAGCTAATTATAAAGGTTAGCTTTGATTATTCCACTTATTTTCTCTAATAAAAGTCCATAAAAAAATAGCACAAATAGCATGGCCTAGCCTTAATCCAATAGTATCAATAAAAAGATTATAATTGGTTGACCAATTGTATAAGTCAACTGGAAGGCACTTACTACCTCAATTCAGTTAATATTAGAAAAATATTTAAAATAATTGTTTTATATCTTAGTAAACACTTTATCGTAATACAGAAAATGCTATTAATGTATAATAATTTTGACATTACATTCTTTTAAGCGCTATATTGAATGTGATCTTTTCTACATCTATATCGTTAAGCAGTTTTTTTAAAGCAGTTTAAATTTCAAGGAGATGTAATATGAACATTTTAAATAACATTTTTTCCAAAGTATTTCCAAGTGCTCAAGCAACAGTAGATAATGCAGTTGATGCTGTGAAGGATAAAGTTGAAAATATCACAGCATCTGTTAAAAATACAGTATCGAGTGGATCAGAGAAAGTCCAAGATAAAGTAGAGCAAAGCGCATCTGCAACTAATGTTGATGTTTCCTCTATTCTTGAGAATTTAGCTAAAAAGCACCCTGAAACGCTTAATTGGAAAACATCTATCGTTGATCTATTGAAATTATTAGGTATAGATAGTAGTTTAGATGCACGGAAAAATTTAGCGAAAGAACTGAATTATCCAGGCAATACTGATGATACCGCAGCAATGAATACATGGTTAATTAAAGAAGTAATGAAAAAAATTGCTGAAAAAGGTGGTAATGTAACCCATCTTTTTTCTTAAAAGAGTATATTAAGACAATTAAATCCACCTAATATTTTAGGTGGATTTTTTTATTAAAGTGGATATTTATTGATTTTTACGTTATTGAAACATTCAACAATTTAACTAAGCTTTAAAAGCATGTAACTTGTTCATTGCAACGTCTATTCCATCAGACAATAAGATATCTGTACAACGCAAAGATTCGTCAATAGCTTTATCAATTAATTCCTGTTCAGGTTTAGATGGCTTATTTAAAACATAACCAACAACTTTATTTTTATCACCAGGATGTCCAATACCAATTCTTAACCGATAAAAATTTAAATTATTTCCCAATTTACTAGCAATATCTTTTAGCCCATTATGCCCACCATGACTACCACCAAACTTAAGTTTAGCTATTCCGGGATTTAAGTCGAGTTCGTCATGTGCAACTAAGATCTCTTCTGGCTTTATTTGGTAAAATGTCGTCATAGCTTGAACAGCTTTACCACTTAAATTCATGAAAGTAGTTGGAACTAATAAACGTACATCATGACCTGAAATGTTGATTCGTGATGTGTAACCAAAAAATTTTTGTTCATTTTTTAATGATTGATTATAACGTTCAGCCAATTGCTCAACAAACCACGCACCTGCATTGTGCCTTGTTGCTGCATATTCATTTCCGGGATTGGCGAGTCCTACAATCAGTTTTATCGTTGTCATAATATTTTTATTGTCACTAGATTTTATCGATAAAAATGCCCCAAAAAAGGGGCATTATACCAATGATAAAATAGGTTATTGATGGAACATTGCTGAAATTGATTCTTCGTTACTAATTCGACGAATTGCTTCAGCAAGCATACCTGATAATGTTAATTGGCGAACATTTTTCAATGCTTTTACTTCAGCCGTTAATGGAATTGTGTCACAAACAACAATTTCATCAATGGCACAGTTTTTAATATTACTTACTGCTTTACCTGAAAATATCGGGTGGGTAGCATAAGCAAATACTCTTTTGGCACCTCGAGCTTTTAAAGCATCAGCTGCTTTACAAAGTGTTCCAGCAGTATCAATCATATCATCAACTAAGATACAATCTCTATCAGCAACATCGCCAATAATATTCATCACTTCTGCTTCATTGGCACGTTGACGACGTTTATCAATAATTGCCATATCAGTATCATTAAGTAGTTTAGCTATCGCACGAGCACGCACCACTCCGCCAATATCAGGGGAAACAACAATTGGGCGATCAAACTCACGTTGTAGCATATCTTCTAAAATAACAGGGCTACCAAATACATTATCAACCGGCACATCAAAGAAGCCTTGAATTTGTTCGGCATGAAGATCAACGGTTAAAACCCTATCGACACCAACAGTTGATAGAAAATCAGCAACAACTTTAGCAGTAATAGGGACACGAGCCGAACGAACTCGACGATCTTGCCTTGCATAACCAAAATAAGGAATAACAGCAGTAATACGACCAGCAGATGCTCGGCGCATTGCATCGATCATAACTAATAATTCCATTAAATTGTCATTGGTAGGGGCACAAGTTGATTGAATAATAAAAACATCTTCACCACGGACATTTTCATTGATTTGGACATTAACTTCACCATCACTAAAACGGCTTACCACAATGTCACCAAGAGAAGTATAAAGACGATTAGCTATACGTTTTGCTAGTTCTGGTGTGGCATTACCAGCAAAAAGCTTCATATCAGGCACGAGAAATCCTCAAGCATGTATTCATGATTACTTTATTCGTAATCGGTTAAACTGGGGCTATAATTATATAATCATTTATCGATTATGCTCAACTACAATATAAAAATATATTGAAAATATTTGATATATTTTTATAAATCATTAAATAAAACAATTTGGCCATAAGATGCTTTTGCTGTGAACTCAAAATCGAGTAAACTAACTAACAAACCATTCTTTGGCTTTAATAAATTCCACAACAAAAGTAGATAACGTGATGAACGAACAATTAAACTCAGATAACGAAAATATCAAATCTAAAAGAACCATTCGTAGTTTTGTTTTACGGCAAGGTCGTTTAACAAAAGGCCAAGAACAGGCATTAATAAATTTATGGCCGGTATTTGGTATTGAATATGATGCAAATTCACCAATGGTTTTTGACTCTAACAAACAGGTTGTTCTTGAAATTGGATTTGGTATGGGTGCTTCGTTAATTGAAATGGCTAAAAATACACCAGATAAGAATTTTTTAGGAATCGAAGTCCACAAACCTGGCGTTGGTGCTTGTTTGATGGCAATTGGAGAAAATCAATTATCAAACTTAAAAGTGATGTGTCACGATGCTGTTGAAGTATTAGAAAATATGATCCCTGATCATACATTAGACAAAGTACAAATTTTTTTCCCTGATCCTTGGCATAAAGCAAGACATAATAAGCGCCGCATTATTCAACCCCAATTTGTACAGTTAATTCGACAAAAATTAAAATTAGGTGGAATTTTGCACCTAGCTACCGATTGGCAACATTATGCAGAACATATGTTAGAGGTTTTAACCCAAGCTGAAGGTTTTGAAAATTTATCACCAAGCGGTGACTATATTCCGAGACCTGATGATAGACCAATTACTAAATTTGAAAAACGAGGTCAAAATTTAGGCCATGGCGTTTGGGATCTTCAATTTGTAAACAAATAATTATGCTAAGGAGCCACTATGCAAAATCAAACCATCGATCTACTTTGTCGACACCGCTCTATTCGTGCTTATAAAACAACTAGTTTAACTCAAGAACAAATAGCGTCTATAGTTCGATCAGCACAGTCGGCTTCTAGTTCTAACTTTATTCAATGTTCGACAATTATTCGTATTACAGATCCTCAAAAACGCGAAAAACTAGCTCATTATGCTGGTGATCAAAAATATGTTAACCAAGCTCCTGAATTTTGGGTATTTTGCGCCGATTTTAATCGTCATTTTCAAATTGATCCAACACTCAATCTTGGCAAAGCAGAGCAGTTATTATTGGGCTGTGTTGATACAGCAATTATGGCTCAAAATGCAGTAATAGCGGCTGAATCCTTAGGACTTGGTGCTGTGTATATTGGTGGACTGCGAAATGATCTTGATAAAGTAACCCAATTACTTGAGTTACCAAAATATGTTCTTCCTCTTTTTGGGCTTTGCCTTGGTTACCCCGATCATAATCCAGAAATAAAACCGAGGTTACCTAAAGAGCTTCTCTTTTTTGAAAACCAATATCAACCACTTGATCATGCAACTTTAGCAAAATATGATACCCAAATAGGTGATTACTATCAAAACCGTAGTACTAATCAAAAAACCGGTGGTTGGAGTGATAAAATTGCAAATACAATAAATAATGAACAACGTGATTTTATTTTAGATTATTTACATAAACAAGGATGGATCACAAAATGAAAAATAACCATTACCAATTAGATAAAATCGTTATACTTAGCCGTCATGGTATTCGTACACCATTACAAAATACTTTGCAGTTTTTAGAAAAAGTGACTCCCTTTAAATGGCCTAAATGGGATCATCCATATGGTTATTTGACCACTCGTGGTGGAATATTAGAAGTTTATTTTGGCCGCTATTTATCGACTTGGCTTGAAAAACACAATATAAAATTATCAAAACATAATACTGAATTATTCGTGTATTCTAATAGTCTGCAAAGAACTGTCGCGACCGCTCAATTTATGACAGCTGGTGCCTTTGCTGGGTATGATATTCCTATTCATCATAAATATGCCATTGAAAAAATGGATCCGATTTTCGATCCTAGCTTGCAAGACGATTCAACTGAGTTTAAAAATGCGGTATTGCGTGATATTGAAGAAGCTGACAAAGCAGCTAATATTTTTAAAAGCCTAGCACCAGCTTATGAAATCCTTTCCGATATTTTAGATTATAAGCATTCAAAATTATATGCTGAATATAAATGCGATTTAGCCGATATTCCATCCGAACTTTATTTTAAAAAACATGAAGAACCAGCACTCCTCGGACCACTTGCGATAGGTATTTCAGCCGTTGATGCATTCTTATTGCAATACTATTCAGCCTTTCCAAAAGAACAAATTGCATGGGGTAGACTGACTAGCCAAGAGCAGTGGCAACAAATTAGCGCAATTCGTAATCAATATATAAATTTAGTTTGCCATTCTAAGACGCTTGCCAAACACTCAGCTGCACTTATTATCAACATGATAAACGATCTTATGCTACAAGATAGTAAAGTCAATTTACTTGTTGGACACGATAGTACTATCGCTTCATTACTGGGGGCATTAGACTTTAAAGACTACCAACTACCAAATCAATTTGAAATAACCCCAATTGGTGGAAAAGTAGCTTTACAGCGTTTTCGTCACCTATCTACAGGCGAATACTTTTTTAAAGCCGAATATATTTATCAAAGTTTTGAACAACTCCATAACGGGCTAGCACTTGATGACAATAATTTACCACAACATTATCAACTTCATTTGGAAAATGCTTCTGTTAATAATGATGGTTATTATTATTGGTCAGATTTTGAGGAACGAATAAAATCAATTAAAACTAGGTAATTAACCATTAGGTTATCTAATTTTTCCAATTTAATTAAGATTAAACAAATTAATAATAAAAAGTTAAGCTAATACTAATTAATAAAAAATTCCTTGTCAAAAAGTTTCAGGTAGATATATGTTTCAGTATAAATGTTAATTGTTTAGCTTACTTAAATCATAGTCAATTACAATAGGCTAAATAGAGTGTAGATAGATAATATGTAATCGTTTTCAATAATTAATTGCATTTTATTTGTTTTATTTTATTTTTATTCCAATTAATTATTTTAAACCTCCTATCTAGTAGATTACCGATCTTTAATTTGCACTATTGTCATCATAAAATACAAAAATTATACTCAAACACATATTTACCTGAAACTTTTTAACAAAAATTAATTTAACATTAAATGTAATCGATTTCATAAAATGTTATCTAGATCACTTTTTCAAAATTATTTTAGTGCTATTATCGCCTCAACAAATAACTTACCTGTTCATATACATACAGAAGTTTTTTTAAATGATTGTGTGGTCATTTAAAGCCTAACAAAGGAAGTTCATTATGAATCAAAAAATAAAGTCATCACTAAGTAATAAGAATTATTGGGTATTCAGTCTCTACTTCTTTCTGTACTTTTTTATTATGGGAGCATACTGCCCTTTTTTTCCTGTTTGGCTAAAAATGAATGGGCTTGATGAGGCAAATACTGGGGACGTTTTTTCATTTATTTCACTATTTGCGCTTTTTTTTCAACCCTTGTTCGGGTTAATTTCTGATAAACTAGGATTAAAAAAACATCTTCTTTGGGTTATCACACTTCTTCTTGTACTATTTGGTCCATTTTTTATCTTCGTTTTAGGGCCATTACTTAAATTAAATGTCACCTTGGGCGCAATTGTTGGTGGATTTTATCTTGGTATGGTATTTAGTGGGGGGCACCAGCTATTGAAGCACTTGTCGAAAAAATAAGTCGACGTAGTGGTTTTGAATTTGGTCGCTGTCGCATGTTTGGCTGTTTTGGTTGGGCTATATGTGCTTCGTTTGTTGGAATTATGATTTCTAAAGATGTCAATGCCGTTTTTTGGTTATGTTCTGGATTTGCATTGATTCTTTTAATTTTAGTTAAAATCGCCGATCCTGCAAAAACCACAACGACTGAAGTTGTTGAGCAAATGGGATTAAATAAACCAAAGCCATTCAATCTAAAACTTGCCCTTGATTTACTTAGTATGCGTAAAACATGGTTTTTCATGCTTTACATTGTTGGGGGTTGCTTGTACTTATGATGTATTTGATCAACAATTTGCAAACTTTTTCACCTCATTTTTTACTAACGAACAAGTGGGTCGTGAAGCTTTCGGCTATGTAACTACGCTTGGTGAATTTTTAAATGCCACTGTGATGTTTTTTGCTCCTCTGATTGTAATGAAATTAGGCAGTAAAAATACATTACTCATTGCTAGTGCTATCATGTCCATTCGTATTACTGGCTCAGCATTTGCCAGCACAGCTGTTGAAGTGGTGATATTAAAAACGCTACATATGTTCGAAGCACCTTTATTACTTGTCGGTGCATTTAAATATATTACTAAACACTTCCCTATTCACTTATCAGCAACTGTTTACTTAATTGCATTTTGTTTTGCAAAACAATTATCTATCATGTTTATGTCCACTTTTGCGGGGTTAATGTATGTTAAAATAGGTTTCGAAGGAGCATATTTAATCCTTGGCTTGATCGCATTTAGTTTTACGCTTATTTCATCCTTTACATTATCAGGGCGTGGACCATGGGATCTTTGGAAACATAACAACAGTGAAGAGTCTGAAAATTAGCAGACACTCACTATAACTATTATTAAACTAGATGAAGGTTTTATTATGAATAATATTAGTAACTGGTGGTTGTGGATATATAGGAAGTCACACATGTGTTCAACTAATTAAATCTGGCTACACACCAATTATTATTGATAATTTGTTTAACAGTAAAGCATCAGTACTAGATAGAATACAAAAAATTACTGGGCAATCCGTCATTTTTTATCAAGGCGATGTATGCGATGAAAAACTATTAACTAAGATTTTTTCAGAACATGACATTAAAGCGGTGATCCATTTTGCTGGTTTAAAAGCAGTCGGTGAATCAGTCCACAAACCGCTAGAATATTATGAAAACAATGTCTACGGCAGTATCGTACTTATGAAAGCAATGCGAGCTGCTGGCGTTAAACAGTTAGTATTTAGTTCGTCGGCCACTGTCTATGGCGAATTAGCCCCTGTTCCTTATGTTGAAACATTACCACAAGGTTTACCTACTAGTCCGTATGGAAAAAGTAAATTAATGGTTGAGCAATGTATTATGGACTTAGCCTTTGCTGAGCCCGATTGGTCACTAACTTTACTACGTTATTTTAATCCTGTTGGAGCCCATCCAAGTGGATTAATGGGCGAAGACCCACTTGGTGTTCCTAATAATCTTATGCCTTATATTACCCAAGTTGCTGTAGGCAAAAGAGAGTCATTAGCTGTTTTTGGTAATGATTATCCAACAATAGATGGGACTTGCGTTCGTGATTTTATACATGTTGTTGATTTGGCCGATGGGCATATCGCTGCACTCAAAACCGATCAAAACAAAGCTGGTGTGCATATTTACAATTTAGGATCAGGTGTTGGTTATAGCGTATTACAAGTCATTAAAGCTTTTGAAAAAGCATCAGGAAAACCTCTTAATTGGCACTTTGCCCCAAGACGAGCAGGTGATTTACCAGCATTCTGGGCTGATGCTAATAAAGCTGAGCAAATATTAGGTTGGAAAACCAAACTCACGCTTGATGACATGGTAAAAGATTCATGGAATTGGCAATCAAATAACCCTCAAGGCTATCCTGATTAATAATACATTTTATAAAACATACAAAATTAACAGAAGAGGCAAAAATGGATATTTTTAACCCAGTTGACCATCCTCATCGTCGTTACAACCCATTGACCAATCAATGGGTACTTGTTTCACCACATAGGGCAAAACGCCCATGGCAAGGACAACAAGAAGTATTAAACGAAGAGCAAAAACCAAGTTATGATCCAACTTGCTTTTTGTGTCCAGGAAATAAACGGGTAACAGGAGATATCAACCCCAATATAAGGGACCATTTGTTTTTACTAATGATTTTGCAGCATTAATGGAAAATACTCCAGAATCACCAAAAAACGCCGATCCATTATTCTAAATGCAAAGCGCAAAAGGTACTAGTCGAGTTATCTGTTTTTCACCCGATCACAGTAAAACATTACCTGAACTTGATTTACCTGCAATTGAAGGAGTAATTAAAACTTGGATAGAACAACAGCAGGAGTTGGGCGAAAACTATCCTTGGATACAAGTATTTGAAAACAAAGGATCAGCAATGGGGTGCTCTAACCCTCATCCGCATGGACAAGTTTGGGCAAATAGCTTTTTACCGAATGAAATTGCGCGCGAAGATCTAAATATGCATAATTACTTTGAAAAATATCATCGCAATTTATTGGTTGATTATGCTAAAAAGGAACTTATTAATCGTGAACGAATCGTTGTAGAAACTAAGTATTGGCTTGCCGCTGTTCCTTTTTGGGCAATATGGCCATTTGAAACATTATTATTACCAAAAATTCACATCCCACAATTAACCCAATTAAATGACGAACAACAAAGTGATTTAGCTATTGCGCTCAAAAAATTAACGAGTCGCTATGATAATTTATTTCATTGTTCTTTCCCATACTCTATGGGCTGGCACGGTGCGCCATTTATGCAAGATAAAAATGATTATTGGCAAGTACATGCACATTTTTATCCCCCTTTATTACGTTCCGCTACAGTAAAAAAATTTATGGTAGGTTACGAAATGTTAGCCGAAGTACAACGTGATTTAACCCCAGAGCAAGCAGCTGAAAGATTACGTAACGTTAGTGATGTGCATTATAAAGACAAAAAGGATAAATAGATGAACGCATTAATCAAAGTAACTACACAAGCATTTGAATCTAAATTTGATTATAAACCCGATATACTTATACAAGCCCCTAGTCGTGTAAATTTGATTGGCGAGCATACCGATTATAATGATGGTTTTGTTTTACCTTGTGCTATCGATTATCAAACGATAATAAGTTGTCACAAACGTTCAGATAATCTTGTTCGAGTTATTGCGGTTGATTATGATAATCAACAAGATGAATTTTCTTTAGATTCTCCTATTGAAAAACATCTGGATTATATGTGGGCTAACTACATACGTGGGGTGGTAAAGCACTTAAAAAAATATGCAAATAATATCCATGGCGTCGATTTTGCTATTAGTGGAAACGTTCCTCAAAGAGCAGGACTAAGTTCATCAGCATCTCTAGAGGTTGCGGTAGCTAAAATGTTCCAAGTTCTTTACAACTTAGCTTTAGATGGCACCAAGTTAGCCTTAATTGGTCAAGAGGCCGAAAACCAATTTGTTGGTTGCAATTGTGGCATTATGGATCAACTAATATCTGCCCTTGGAAAAAGCCAACATGCATTATTAATTGACTGTCGTTCATTAGAAGTTAAACCAGTCTCAATTCCTAAAGATTTTGCTGTAGTTATCATCAATTCAAATATCAAACGAGGATTAGTTGATAGTGAATATAATACTCGACGTAAACAGTGTGAAGCAGCACAAGCCCTTGGGGTAAAAGCCTTAAGAGACGCGTCCTTAACTGAATTACAACATATTGAAAACACGCTCGATCCAATTGTCTTTAAACGAACTCATCATGTAATCACTGAAAATGAGCGCACACTAAAGGCAGCACAAGCTCTTACAGATGGTGATTATAAATTATTATCAAAACTCATGGCACAGAGTCACAATTCAATGCGTGATGATTTTGAAATTACAGTCCCCGCTATTGATTATCTAGTTGAAATAATTCACGGTGTAATTGGTGAACAAGGCGGTGTTCGCATGACAGGCGGTGGCTTTGGTGGTTGTGTTGTGGCAATAGTACCAAAAGATAAAGTTGATGCTGTTAAAACCGTTGTTAGCGATAGTTATGCTAAAAAATTTGGTATTAAAGAAGATTTTTATGTCTGTAAACCAAGTGAAGGAGCACACGCGATATGCCTATAACGCAAATTATTGAACTGTCCAATAAACAAGGAATGCGAATAAAACTTTCAAACTGGGGAGCTACATGACTTTCCTGTGAATTGCCCGTTAATGGACAGACTCGTGAAGTGCTACTCGGCTGTCGCTCACTTGAACAATACCAACAGCAGGATGCCTATTTAGGTGCTACAATAGGCCGATATGCTAACCGTATTGCCAATGCTACTATTAATATTGACAATAAACAATATTATCTCACTGCGAATCAAGGTGTAAATCAATTACACGGCGGAAAATTAGGCTTCGATAAACAATTATGGTTAATTCAATCTTGCTCCGATCAGCAAGTGACCTTCCTTTTGATTTCACCTGATGGTGATCAGGGGTTTCCTTGTGAGCTGAATGTAACAGTAACGTATAAACTCACCGATGACAATCAAGTAATTATCTTGTTTAATGCAACTACAACAAAAACTTCGCCAGTGAATTTGACTAATCATGCTTACTTTAATCTAGATGGTGAAATAAGCAAGAATATACTTAATCACAGATTAAAAGTAAATGCTAACTATTAGTTAGCCAGTTAATGCCAATGGTATCCCTAATAAGAGCTTAGCTAGTGTTGCCATGCACGATATGGATTTACGTCAACCAAAACTTTTATCGGAAAAACTGCTTGAAAGCGCAGAAAGGCAAATAACTGGTGGTTATGATCATGCTTATTTATTAGATAAAACCAAAGCGATAGCCGCTCAACTCATTTCATCTGATAAAAAAGTAACAATGAATGTTACTACAACCAAACCGTCATTACAGATTTATACAGGTAACTTTTTACAACATACACCAAACCGGCATAATGGTGAATATGGAAATTTTGCTGGCATAGCATTAGAAAGCCAATTTTTACCAGACAGCCCTAATCATCCTGACTGGCCACAACCAAGCTGCTTTTTACAACCAGAACAAATATATGAACATTACACTGCTTACCAATTTTTTATAAATCAATAAGTTGTTTGACTTAATTATTGCTGTATATTAATAATATCTAGCTTTTTCATATTTACATTACTAGAAATCTAACAAATTGAGCAAAAGAATTTTGCATGGTTAAACTAACAATCCTAAGTAAAATTAGGTATGATACAGTCATCATACCTAATGGATAATATTAAATATGAAAAGCAAAAGTTTAACTGCTATTTTCCCGGGTACTTTTGATCCCATTACTAATGGTCATATTGATCTTGTTACACGAGCTTCGTTACTGTTTCCTCGATTAATTGTTGCTATTGCCGAAAATCCTAATAAAAAAACACTCTTTAATCTAGAAGAACGCGTGAATTTAGCATCAACAGCAGTTGAACATTTACTCAATGTCGAAGTTATTGGCTTTGACAATTTAATGGCTAATTTTGCACAAACCCATAATGCCACAGTTATCGTTCGAGGCGTTCGTACAACACACGATTTTGAATACGAAAGGCAACTTGCCGAAATGAATCGTGCATTAAAATCTGATTTAGACACTATCTTTTTAATGCCATCAATTGCAATGGGATTTATTTCATCGACAATAGTAAAAGATGTTGCCTACCATGGCGGTGATATAACAAATTTAGTACCACTACATGTCAAAACAGCTTTATTAAAACGCTTAACATAAATAAAAACGTCTATGGTTAATTTTTACACTCCACAAAGAAAAAAGTTCACACCACAAAAATTGACAGTAACTATTTCATCTTTAGATGCTTTTGGGCAAGGCGTGACCAATCATAAAGGTAAAACAATTTTTGTAAAATCAGCCTTGCCTGATGAAACCGTTGATATTGAGTTAACTGAAAATAAGAAAAATTACGCTAAAGCTAAAGTCATTAGATATCATAATCAAAGCAAATACCGCGTTAAACCTTTATGTGAATATTATCAACAATGTGGAGGTTGTGAGCTACAACATATTGCACCACAGATGCAACAACAAGCAAAATATGATGCGTTGATAAATCTATTACAAAAAGAGACAGGACAACCTTTAACAAATATCGTTAAAAATTCACCGCAAATTATTGCCGATCAATCTTACCATTATCGTCGACGTGCAAGACTTTCAATTAATATCGTTAAAGGCCAATTAGCAATTGGATTTCGCCAAGCAGAATCCAATCAAATAATCAATATCAAACATTGTCCGATATTAGTTGACGAATTAGATTCATTGCTAGCGCCATTACAAAGCATGCTCAATAACATAAAACAGAAAAAAGTACTGGGTCACGTTGAACTAATTTCGGTCGATAGTGGTATTATTCTTGTTTTAAGGCACACTATGCCTCTAAGCAATCATGATGTTAACCTATTAAAAGAATTTGCCGAAAATAACAATATTTCACTTTATTTTCACGGCGATGATTTAATACATATTGCCGGTAATACTGAGCATTTTTATTTAATTAATCATTTAAAATTAACATTCAGCCCTCTAGATTTTATTCAGGTAAATTGTAAAATTAATCAAAAGATGATCGAACAGGCGCTTAACTGGCTAACTTTACAACCAACAGATCGGGTTTTAGATCTGTTTTGCGGAATGGGCAATTTTTCGTTACCTATAGCAAAATTAAGTAAAACTGTAACGGGAGTTGAAGGTGTTGATACCTTGGTTGAAAAAGCAAAATTCAACGCTATATTAAATAATACTGAGATTTGTGCGGAAACTAATTTTTTAACCAGCAATTTAGATGATACTCAACAATTTTCGATATGGAGTCAATCACAATATAATTATAATAAAGTATTATTAGATCCAGCAAGAGCAGGAGCGTTTAATGCAACAATAGAAATTGCAAAATTAGCACCATCAAAAATTGTTTATATATCGTGTAATCCTGCTACACTAGCTCGAGATAGTAAACAACTTATCGATGCAGGATATCAAATTGCTCAAATTGCTATTTTAGATATGTTTCCGCAAACCAAACACATTGAATCAATGTTGTTGCTAATAAAATCAGGAACATAAGTTATGGTATCTATTAGAGGCGCACACCAACATAGTGAAGAACACTATTCCCTTGCTCAATTTGATGTAGAACAATGGGTAAAACAAGAATTGTTATTAACTAATCCTGCATCTTATAAGAAGTTTAGAGAAGTTTGGGACTTTTGTTTTGAAAACAGCGCAGGTGCATCAGAGCAAATTTTCTGTTTCCAAAATGCGATAGAAATGGTCGAAATTCTATCGACACTTAATATGGATATTAATAGTTTATGTGCGGCTTTATTGCTTCCTTTTGTTGATAGCAAAATTATTCGCCGAGAAGATATTCCAGAAGATTTTGATCGTGAAATTTCTCATATTATTTCTAGTATTGTTAGGATGAAAGAAATTCGCCAATTACGAGCAATTCGTAACGGCAGTGCTACTTCCGAACAAATTGATAGTATTCGCCGAATGCTACTAGCGATGGTAAATGACTTCAGAAGTGTAGTGATTAAATTGGCAGAACGCATTACCTACTTACGTAATTTAATCAATGCACCTCAAGAAGAACAGGTCCTTGCAGCTAAAGAATGTTTTAACATCTATGCGCCTTTAGCCAACCGTTTAGGCATAGGTCAATTAAAATGGGAGCTAGAAGATTTCTGCTTCCGCTATTTACATCCAGATGAATATCGATTAATAGCAAAAAAATTGCAAGAAAAACGATTAGATCGTGAACTGTACATCAAACAATTTGTAAGCCATTTACAAGATTTGATGAATCAAGATCATATTCGAGCTGAGGTATACGGTCGTCCTAAACATATTTATAGTATATGGCGAAAAATGGAGCGTAAACACCTTCAATTCGAAGATTTATATGATATTCGTGCTGTGCGCATTATCTGCGATCGTATTGAAGATTGTTATAATGCATTAGGTATTGTCCACAGCCATTATAAACATATCGCAAAAGAATTTGACGATTATGTAGCAAATCCTAAACCAAATGGTTATCAATCGATCCATACTGTTGTTTATGGTCCACAAGATAAAGCAATCGAAATTCAAATTCGTACTGAAAAAATGCACAATGAGGCTGAACTAGGTATTGCTGCACATTGGAAATATAAAGAAGGCAGTACCGACAAAATGACAGCTTATGATCAACGAATTTCTTGGTTGCGTAAATTATTAACATGGCAACAAGAAATGTCGGAAAGTGGTGAAATACAAGAAGCCGTTCGTAGCCAAATTTTTGATGACCGAGTTTATGTTTTTACGCCTAAAGGTGATGTTGTTGACTTGCCTGCTAGGTCAACTCCACTTGATTTTGCTTATCATATACATAGCGATGTGGGTCACCGCTGTATTGGAGCCAAAGTAGGCGGGCGAATTGTACCATTTACCTATAATTTAAAAATGGGCGATCAAGTTGAAGTCATTACCCAAAAACAGCCAAATCCTAGTCGAGATTGGCTAAATCCGAATACAGGATTCGTTAATAGTAGTCGTGCCAGAGCTAAAATTCAAGCCTGGTTTAAAAAGCAAGATCGCGATAAAAATATCGCCGCAGGTGAGCAAATTTTACAAAGTGAACTTGAACCTTTAAACATTAGTATAAAAAGTGTCGAAAAAATCTTAATTAATAAATATAACGCTCATTCATTTGACGAGGTATTAGCAGGTATTGGTAGTGGTGATGTAAGGATTAATCAATTAGTTAATTTTATCAATGCACAATTTAATAAACCAACTGCTGAAGAGGAAGATGAAGCAGCATTAAAACAGATTGCCCAAAAAACGAATATACAATCTAAAAATACTAATAAATTCAACAACAAAAAAGGCAGTGAAATTATTATTGAGGGTGTGGGTAACTTAATGTATACCATTGCAAACTGTTGCCGCCCTATTCCTGGCGATCTAATTGTGGGGTTTGTAACTCATGGGCGAGGTATTTCAATTCACCGAGCTGATTGTGAGCAATTGCAAGACCTTAAAAATCATGCGCCTGAACGTATTACTCACGCTGTTTGGAACAACAATACCCAATCAAGTTATACCATGGTGATAAAGATTGTTGCCAACGATCGAAGTGGTTTATTGCGAGATATCACCACGATTTTAGCTAATGAAAAGGTTAATGTTCTTGGTTTAATGAGCCGTTCAGATATGAAGCAACAATTAGCCACTATCGACGTAGATATGGAAATTTTTGATCAAGATTCGTTAAATCGAGTGCTCAATAAAATAAAACAACTACCCGATGTTATTAAAGCTAAACGTTTTCAAGGTTAATTAACATGTTAAATTGCCACTTTTTTAGTGGCAATTAAGTTTAATATTTATTGCTTTCTCTCTAAAATTTCAAACTGATATGAATAGCTATTTTTATCGTCAGGTTGGTGTCCTTCTTGATAAATAACTTGCCATTGCTCAGGTGAATAATCAGGGAAATGGGTATCCCCCTGTAGTTCCGCATCTATGTGCGTTAAATAAAGTCGATTTGCTAACGGTAAAGTCTGCTTATAAATATTACCACCACCAATAATAAATGCCTCATCAACATTCTGTTCTTGGGCTAACACTATGGCGGCATCAATTGATTGAACCCAGCTTACATTTTGAGTTGAATTACATTCACTTGGTGCTTGCTTTGAAATAATAATATTATGACGATTTGGTAGTGGACGACCAATAGACTCAAATGTCTTCCTTCCCATAATAACGGGTTTATTAAGTGTATTTTTTTTAAACCATGCCAAATCTGCAGGTAAATGCCAAGGCATTTGATTATTTAAGCCAATTACACGATTATCGGCCATGGCTACAATAATACTTAATATCATATCCGTTCCTTTACACATACCCTAAAGATTTTATTCGCTGATTGACATGCTCAGGAAAGATAGTTTGACTCCAAAGTCGTTCGCTTAAAGAAAGTAACGACTCTTTTTGTCCAGCAACGATCCAATTAGACAATTCTGTAGCAACATCAGGGTATATTATTGGTTTTGGTGAAGGTAAATCTAACCAATACTTAAGTTTGATACAGTTTAAACTTTCCATAACCGTTGCCATATCAAGAGATCGTAAACATTGAGCATTATAAATTTGTTCAAATTGACCTGCCACAGGCTTAGTAAGAATCTTTTTACCAAGCGTTAATGCTTCAGAAATCAATGCAAAGCCCGTATTTGAAATAATGCCAGAGCAATTGACTAAAGCTTGCGTAAAACTATCACGACTAAGAGGTTGAAAATTAATATTACCTCGTTGCGATTCTTGCTTTATATCTGGGTGAAAACAGATAAATTGATGATCTTGAAATTGTTTTAACATACCAATGATTTCATCTATACCTTCAAACGGCAAATAAACCACAATGCTGCCATCTTCTGTTGGTGTGTCATTAAATGAATCAATCATCGGTGGCAATAACTTATGCCCAAAATGAAACCAATGCAAACCAATAGGCTTAGTAACTGGCGCATAATATTTCATAATTACATTGGCAACTAACCCATATTCTTTAGGTTTAAGATATTGGCATACGGCCTGATTACTTATACCTAAACAGTCACGTTGCTGATGATGTGCGGCCCAAGCAGTGACTGGCTCAAAATCACTAATAATACAATCATACTTTGATAAATCGAGTTCCCGCACGTCTTTAATCAGCCTGAAAGCGCGAATTCGTTGTATGGTTTTACGAAAATTAATTTTACCATTTAGTGTTGCAAAGGTGACACCTCGATAAGTCTTATAATCACCAAAAACTTGCATATCAAAATAGTCTTTAGGGTCACGTCCACTAAAAATATAATCAACATCAGCTCCAGCTTTTTTTAATGCTTTAGCTAAAGTTCTACAACGACTGACATGGCCATTTCCTGTTCCTTGAACACCAAAAAGAATCTTCATATCAATATTATTTGCCAATTATTATTGATAAATATCATACCAGAACACGTCATAATTATCTTATTTTTTTACACATTAACTTAAAATTTTAGTATTTTTAATATATTAATAGACAAGTCGACAAATCAATACAATTAAATTAAACTAGTTATATCAAGGTGATATTTAAACTTTAAGTAGGGCTATTATTTATTTTACAAAAAATAGCGAGATATCAAGATGCCTATAACACCCAAAAATAAACCAATTTGCCTGATAATTGTATTAGCATCAATACTATTTTGGTTTAGTTATTCTTCATGGCATTTATCTAACTTACTATTATCACCAACTTTAACTTGTCATTCTGCTCATTCCACATCTGAATTAACACCTAAACACGAATCTATTTCTAACGAGCCAGTTTTGGTTTTGCGAAAAAACACAATCATATCATCTTGTGCTTTGTTTCATCAGTGTTTAACCTGTAATATTTTAAATTCTCATTTTCCTACAAAACTTTATATTTCGTCTAGCAGTGAACGATATCTGCCCATTAAGCCTATTCTACAATATAACGAATTTATTCCAGAGTTAAGACCGCCGCAAGCTGTTTAATTGATTTATGTAAATAAAAGCAGTAAGTAACACAACACGTAATAACTGAATTATATTGATATTTGTTTTATCAGTATAACCAGCAGGTTATTGTTAAACTTAACTATTTTTGAGGAACATCATGAAACGCCGAAATTTTTTGATAAATATTACCACAGCTATCGGTGGATTGGTCGCAACTAAAGCTATAGCCCAAATGGGGCACAATAATATGCATGACACAATGTGTGATACTCATTCTGATGAATGTCAAAAGGGGGATAATATGCACCAACACATGAATATGGACATGAATCACAATCAAATGCCGCAAAAACTTTTATCGACTTCAGCACTACCACAAGGAATGGATCTACCAACTTTGACCAACTTAAAAAATGAGAGCAAGCAAAAAGGTATTTTTGAAGCAACATTACATATAAAACCAACCAAAATTGCATTAACGCCAGATTTAACCACGGAATTTTGGACCTATAATGGAATGATACCTGGTCCGAAAATTGAAGTATTTGAAGAAGACCATGTTAAAATCACTGTAAAAAATGAACTTACTCAATCAACGACAATTCATTGGCACGGCTTGCTCATTCCATCTGATCAAGACGGCAACCCACAAAACGAAATTCCAGCAGGAGGCAGTCGAACTTATGAGTTTACCATTCCTAAAGATACGGCTGGCACTTATTGGTATCATCCTCACGGACACAATACAGTAGCAGAACAAGTTTATCGAGGTTTAGCTGGTACATTTATTGTTCGTAGCAAACACGATCCACTTGCATCGTTCCCTGAACAAAATTGGTTCTTTTCTGACTTAAAATTAACCGACAAAGGCCAAATTGCTGATAATTCAATGGTTGATTGGATGAATGGACGCGAAGGCCAATTTGTATTGATAAATGGCAGTTACCGCCCAAAAATCAAAATAGATTCAGCCACACATATCCGAGTATGGAATTCGTGTTCAGGTCGATATCTCAATCTTTCTATCCCTAACTGCGATGTTTTTTTAGTTGGCACTGATGGTGGACTATTAGCTAAACCCTATCTGCTTACCAAACCCTTATTATTAACTCCGGCTGAACGTGCTGAATTAGTCATAATACCAAAACAAACTGGTACTGTATATTTACAATCAATCGGTTATGATCGCAATAAAATGGGCAATGTACCACCAGAACAAGATATAATATTAGGTGAGTTAACACTGACTAAATCCGATCCAATCACCTTACCAAACACATTAAACCAACTACCTAATATGGGGCCTGTTGTCGTCCATAAATTACTGGAATATACCGAAGTGATGGATATGAAAGAGCCGCGTGGTGGTGTGTTATTTTTAATTAATGGTAAACGTCATGACATGTCGCGAATTGATCTAAAAAGCAAAATTCACGATATTGAAGAATGGACAATATTCAATAATTCCCATATGGATCACAATTTCCACATCCATGGCGCACAATTTATTGTACAATCGCACGAGTTAAATGGTAAAAAAACTCAGCCTGATTATATTGCCTTAAAAGATACCATTAATTTGCGACCACACGAAAAACTTACCATCAAAATACAGCAAAATCTTCCTGGGCTTCGCATGTATCACTGTCACATTATTGAACATGAAACAACTGGCATGATGGGGCAATTAATGGTGGAATAATATTTCTTCCTTTATTCCTTTCCTTGATTCAATTTTTAGTATGGTTGGATTAAGGGAAGTTAAATTAACAAAAACTCGCTTATCATTACCGAAAAAAAGCGAGTTTTTATAAACCTATCATCTTATTAAAATTCCTTTTATTAAATTATTCCCCTTGTAATAAGGGTTTTTTCTTTTGCTAAAAAATGCTAAAATGCACAGATTATGATCGTCATTAACTATTGGCAAAAACTCCGCAAACGATTGATTATTAAAACCGCTTTGTCGCACTTATTATTAGGTGTGATTGCTGCTGGGTTTGGTTTATGTCAAAACGAAGCGCTTCCATCGGAATCTGATGTTTCGCACAGTGGAATTATTGCTATTACATCCATTGTACAAGATCACAGAGAAACAGCACAAAGAAAGTCACAAACACTAGCATGTTCCCAAAAACAGCATACTGTAGTACTTTTAATAATGCCTAATTATGATGATCTTTCCCCTAGCAAGGCAATCCGACTATCCCCTTACAACGGCATACGAGCTGGACCAAAAACTACCTCTTAGAATTTACACACAAATAAAACTAATTTTTATTCAAGGCAAAAGCCTTAAAATCCGTATTAAAAAACAAGAGAAAAGTTATGTTATTAAAATTATTGACAAAAGTATTTGGTAGCCGCAATGAGCGCGTATTAAAAAGTATGCGTAAACGAGTTGAAAAAATTAATGCACTTGAACCAGACATGGAAGCATTAACTGATGATGAACTAAAAGCAAAAACTACAGAATTTAAAGACAGGATTGCCTCTGGAACCCAATTAGATGATATTTTGGAAGAAGCTTTCGCAGTGGTACGTGAAGCGAGTAAACGTGTATTTGGCATGCGTCATTTTGATGTGCAGTTAATCGGTGGTATGGTATTAAATGAACGTTGCATTGCTGAAATGCGTACGGGTGAAGGTAAAACTTTAACAGCGACATTACCTGCCTACTTGAATGCACTAACAGGTAAAGGTGTACACGTTGTTACGGTTAATGATTACTTAGCGCAGCGAGACGCTGAAAATAATCGTCCTTTATTCGAATTTTTGGGCTTAACTGTAGGGATTAACCTGCCAAATATGCCCGCACACATAAAACGTGAGGCTTACAACGCAGATATCACCTATGGTACCAATAATGAATATGGTTTCGACTACCTACGCGATAATATGGTATTTACCAAAGATGCTCGTGTACAACGTCCATTACATTACGCCTTAGTCGATGAAGTTGACTCAATTTTAATTGATGAAGCAAGAACACCTCTGATTATTTCAGGTCAAGCGGAAGATAGTTCCGACAGATATATTAGCGTTGATAAAATCATTCCTTACTTAACCCGTCAAGAAAAAGAAGACTCTGACCAGTTCCAAGGTGATGGTGACTTCTCAATTGATGAAAAATCACGCCAAGTTAACTTAACAGAACGAGGCTTAGTTAAAGTTGAAGAATTACTGATAAAACAAGGTATCATGAAAGGTGATGAGTCACTTTATGCGCCAAGCAATATCGTATTGATGCATCACGTTAATGCAGCCCTACGCGCTCACCACCTATTCCATCGCGACGTTGATTATATTGTCAGAGATAACGAAATTATCATCGTTGACGAACATACTGGAAGAACAATGGATGGTCGACGTTGGTCTGATGGTTTACATCAAGCTGTTGAAGCAAAAGAGCACGTTAAAATCCAAAATGAGAACCAAACACTGGCTTCAATTACTTTCCAAAACTATTTCCGTTTATATGAAAAACTAGCGGGCATGACAGGTACTGCTGACACTGAAGCATTTGAGTTTAATCAAATTTATGGTTTAGATACGATTGTTATTCCAACTAATCGCCCAATGCAACGAAAAGATCAATCCGACCTTGTCTATATGACCGAAAAGGAAAAGATAAATGCGATTGTATCTGATGTACAAGAATGTGTAAAACGCGGTCAACCTGTTTTAGTCGGAACAGCATCAATCGAAAAATCAGAATTAGTTTCACAAGCATTTAAAAAAGCAGGTATCAAACATAATGTCCTAAATGCTAAATTCCATGCTCAAGAAGCAGAAATCATTGCTAATGCAGGGAGTAAAGGTGCAGTTACTATTGCAACCAACATGGCTGGTCGTGGTACTGATATTATGCTCGGTGGTAACTGGCAAAATGATATAGCAAAAATTGAAAATCCAACACAAGAAGACATCGAAAAAGCGAAACAAGCTTGGCAAACAAAACACGAAGAAGTGATTGAGTTAGGTGGACTTTATATTTTAGGTACTGAACGTCACGAGTCACGCCGTATCGACAACCAACTACGAGGTCGTGCAGGACGTCAAGGTGACCCTGGCGCTTCACGCTTTTATCTATCACTGGAAGATCCATTGATGAGAATTTTCGCCTCTGATCGTATGGGGAATATGATGCGTAAATTGGGTATGAAAGAAGGTGAAGCTATTGAACACCCATGGGTCACAAAAGCCATTGCCAATGCTCAAAAGAAAGTTGAAAGTCGCAACTTTGATATTCGTAAACAACTTCTTGAATATGATGATGTCGCCAACGATCAACGTAAAGTAATTTACCGAGAACGAAACGGCTTACTTGATAATACCGATATAAAAGATACCATTGATTCAATTCGAGGTGATGTATTTAACACTCTAATTGACCAATACATTCCACCACAATCAATTGAAGATATGTGGAATATACCAGGTCTTGAAACTGCACTAAAAACAGACTTTGATTTGGATTTACCGGTCGCAAAATGGCTAGATGAAGAGCAAAATCTGCACGAAGAAACATTGCGTGAACGAATCTTACAAATTGCTCAAGACAAATATTTAGAAAAAGAAAATATGGCTGGAGCTGAAGCATTTAGACATTTCGAGAAAAGTGTTATGTTACAAACACTTGATACGCTTTGGAAAGAACATTTAGCAGCTATGGATTATTTACGCCAAGGTATTCATTTGCGCGGCTATGCACAAAAAGATCCAAAACAGGAATATAAACGTGAGTCGTTTAATATGTTTGCTAACATGCTAGAATCATTAAAATATGATGTTATTGGTATTTTGAGTCGCGTACAAATTCGCTCACAAGAAGAAGTTGACGAAGCTGAACGCCAACGCCTAGCAGAAATGGAAAAACTAATGGCTAAACAACAAGCTAACCATGATTCGGTAGCAAGTATAAATGGCGAAAATGAAGAACTATCAGCAGGCACTTCTTCGCAACCAATAGTACGAACTCAAGCCAAAGTTGGTCGTAATGATCCATGCCCTTGTGGTTCAGGTAAAAAATATAAACATTGCCATGGTGCTGTTCAGTAAAGAAAAAATTTAGTATCATCAAATAAAGTTGATAATTAAATCGTCGATTAGGATCGACAATAGGTTGAAAGGGAAAGTTACAACTTTCCCTAATTTTACTCATAGGCAAATAGAATTATGAATAAACATATTGAAATTGCTGTAGGTATTATTCGTTCACAAAATTGTCAAATATTTATCACCCAACGCGGAGAAGACTCTCATCTTGCTGGTTTTTGGGAGTTTCCTGGTGGAAAAATCGAGACCGGAGAAACGCCATATCAAACATTACAACGCGAAATTGCTGAAGAAGTTGACATCCATATCCACCAAGCCCAATTTTTAGATACCTTTAACCACAATTATGATGATCGCGATATCACAATTCATGCGTATTTAGTTGAAGAGTGGGATGGAGTCCCTTTTGCTAAAGAAGGCCAACCAAGTCGTTGGGTTGACCAAGAAGATCTGAATGCCGACGAATTCCCTGACGCCAATCGACCGATCATCGAAATGCTTAAAAACTTAGATAAACAAATATAACTTAGTTATTACAATTTAGCTTGTTCGCAAGTTTATTTTATTTTATTTTATTTAACTTAAATTAGTTTCTTGTATGATTTTAGAGCTATTATATTTAGTTCATAAAACAGCTGTACGCTGTTTCCCCGCGCCGAGAATAACACAATGCTAAAGCAAAAATTTACTATCACAAAGCTTTGATCTTATTTTAACTAATAATCCATTTAGCAATGGCTAAATACATACTCAATAAACTCGGATTTAGGTCTATTTGCTGTAATAACAAAACGAATAATCAGAAGGGGTTGCATATAAAAAAACCTGCCATAAGCAGGTTTTATAAATTCAGAAATTGGCTCCTCCAACAGGACTTGAACCTGTGACATACGGATTAACAGTCCGCCGTTCTACCGACTGAACTATGGAGGAACACTTAACGGGATGAATATTAACTATATATAACGCTAATGTCAATCTCTAAAACAGCAAATAGAATTAACTGCTCAGCTTGTAATCAAATTAATCTGTAGATATGCTAAGATAATTAAATATATTATTAACAGGTAAAATAGCATTTATGAAAAAAAATATTTGTATTTTTTGCGGAGCAAACGAAGGAAGCCAATTAGAATATCGTACACAAGCAGAACAATTAGGCAAAACTTTAGCAGAACAAAATCGACGGCTAATTTATGGTGGTGGTAATAAAGGTTTAATGGGGATTATTGCTAATACAGTACTTGCGCACGGCGGTGAGGTGATTGGTATTATTCCTGAACGTTTAGTCAAAGCCGAAACTGCACACCACGGTATTACGCGCTTAGAGGTGGTGGATAATATGCATCAACGTAAAGCAAGACTGTCTGAGCTTGCTGATGGTTTTGTTGCAATGCCCGGCGGAACAGGTACGCTAGAGGAAGTTTTTGAAGTTTGGACAGCAATGCAAATAGGTTATCATGAAAAGCCCGTTGCATTATTTAATGTGTTAGAATTTTGGCAACCAATGCTTAATTTTTTGCAACATGCAGTTAATGAAGGTTTTGTTCGAGATAGTTTTTATAAAACATTAATTGTTTCGGAAGATCATCGAACTATACTACAACAAATGGATCATTTTATCCCTAAAGATTTACAGCGCTGGGTAAAAAAATAGCTTAAATGTCATATTATATAAAAACGCCATCACTTGATGGCGCTTTTATTTATATGTTTAAAATTACGCAGCAGTTACAGATTCTGACTCTGGTTGTTTAATAAATGCATATGCTACACCAGCAATAACGGCACCAACAACAATAGACAATAAGTAGCCAACTACTGGTTTAACAACACCTGGAATTGCTAAAGCAAATAAACCACCATGCGGCGTCATTAATGTTGAACCGAAGGCTAACGCCATACCACCAGTAATAGCACCACCAACAATACAACATGGGATAACACGTAATGGATCGCGCGCAGCAAATGGAATTGCTCCTTCTGAAATAAAGCATAAGCCTAATACCAATGAAGCCTTACCACTTTCTTGTTCAGTTTTAGCAAATTTTTTGCGCGCAATCAATGTCGCAATTCCCATTGCTAAAGGTGGAACCATGCCCCCAGCCATAACCGCTGCCATTGGGGCATAAACTTGCGCTGAAATTAAACCTGTACCAAATGCATAGGCAACCTTATTTATTGGTCCACCCATATCAGTACACATCATGCCACCTAATATAGCGCCCAATATAACGGCATTGGCCGTACCCATTGAATTTAACCATACTGTTACAACGTTCATTAACCACGCAATAGGCGTACCAACAATAAATTGCATCACAAGACCGGTAATAAGCGTTGCAAATAGTGGTACGATTAATATTGGTTTCAATGCCTCTAGACTTTTTGGTAATGGTAAATATTTAGTGATTAATAGTGCTAGATAACCTGCAAAATAACCAATAATAATTCCACCTAAAAAGCCAGCGCCCGTCGAAACTGCTAGTAAACCGCCAACAAGTCCTGGTGCAAGACCGGGTCTGTCAGCAATGGAATAAGCAATATAACCTGAAAGCAGTGGCACCATAAGTGAGAAAGCAAGACCACCGATTTCAGCTAAGTGCGATTCTCCAATTAATTTTTGTACTCCATCAACCATTTCAAATGAACCAAAAGCGAATGAAAGCGCAATAATCAAACCACCTGCAACCACCATTGGTAACATATAAGATACACCTGTTAGAAGGTGCTGATAAATACCTTTTTTCTCGTTGCTTGATTTAGCGGTTGAAGTATTTGATGACGGTTGATATACGGTTGCTTCTTCAAATGCTTTATCAAATTCTTGTGCTGTTTTTTTCAGAGCTGGACCTGTTTTGGTGCGATAAAGTTTTTTACCTGCAAATTTACTCAAATCAACATCAATATCACAAGCCGCAATTACAACATCGGCTGAAGCCACTTCTTCTGGTGTTAATTCATTACCGACACCAACTGAGCCACGTGTTTCAACCTTACACCACCATCCACGTTTTTTGGCTTCCTCTTCAATCGCTTCTGCTGCCATAAAGGTGTGAGCAACACCTGTTGGGCATGCGGTTACCGCAACAATACGTTTTACACTGGTATTATTGCTTGGTGAAGACATAGCTTCGGCTGTTTGTTGATAAACACTCGCTTTACTTTGCGCATCTGTTAAAATCTGTTTTGGGTTAGCAAAAATTTGATTTAAATCATCAACGGCATAAACCTTTTTACCAACAACTGCTTTATCACTGATAGTTCCAGAGCCTACTGCAACTATAACATCAGCCGATGTTGCATTATCAACCAGATTTAGATTTAATTCGTTTGCGGCTAAAGCTAATTCCGCTTTAGCCAAACGTCCATTTACTGGGCCTGTATTACTACCTTCAATAATATATATATTCATGAATACTCCTATTCAGAAATTATTTCAATTTTTTCTAGCATATTATTTACAGCTTGGCAATCAGATATACCAACACCAGCTTGCCCAACTGATAAAGCTGCAACACTTGATGCAAAGACTAAAGTATCTTTAATTGAACGATTAGTCATTAAGCCATACATCAACCCGGCGACCATTGAATCACCGGCACCAACAGTACTAACTACATGACATTTTGGTGGTTTTGCAAGCCATGCTTCATTTTTAGTTACCCACAAAGCTCCTTTACTTCCTAACGAGATCACTACATTTTCAATGCCGTCGTTAACTAACTCCATAGCAGCTGCTTTAACATCTTCTAATGTTGGTAATTTGCGACCTACCCACATTTCTAGCTCTTTGTCATTGGGTTTAATTAACCATGGTTTTGCTTTTAATCCTGCAACTAATGCATCTCGGCTACTATCAAATACGATCTTTGGACAAATCGCTTTAACTTGTTCCATCCACTTAGTAAATTTATCAAGTGATACTCCAGCAGGTAAACTACCGCTGATAGCCACCATGTCAATATCTTTTAGCCATTCAAGAGAATTTGTAACAAAACGTTGCCAATCTTGCTCGCTAATCGTGAAGCCTGAAAAATTAAGGTCAGTCACTTCACTATTTTCCTCAGTTAATTTAACATTAATGCGAGTACGACCTTCAATTGTTTCAAATTGATCAATCACATTTAATGATTTGAATAATAAGTTAAAACCATCACGATTTTCTTTACCTAAAAAACCGCCAATAGTTAATTGAACATCTAAATCCGACAAAACTTTAGCAACGTTGATACCTTTGCCAGCAGCAAGTAATGCATTGGTTTGGACTAAATTAACATCACCAAGCTCAACTTTGGGACAAAAACCCAAAAGATCATAAGCTGGGTTTAAAGTTATTGTTGCGACACGATAAGTCATTATTCAGTCCCCTCACCTAAACCATCCCCAATTGCTTTACCAATAGCATCAAGCGCCTGAGTAGCATCTTCACCTACTGCAGTAAATCGTAATCGGCTACCTTTTTTAGCGCCTAGCGCAACAATTTTCATTAAACTCGTTGCACTTACTGGTTCACCTTTACCATCTAAATTAGCGACAGTAACCTTACAATTAAACTCTTTAACTAATTTTACTAGTACTGATGATGGGCGTGTATGTAAGCCATTTTCGTTTGGAATAATAAATTCACGACTTAATGATTCATTATTCGATTCAGCCACAGTCGACTCATTTGAAGATGTCGATTGGATTTCTGACTTATTAGATTCTATTGTCGCAGAACCAGATAAAAGAAGGCTGATAAGATCACCTGTATTTGCTGATAATAGTAATTGTAATTTTTGGTTAAAAACTAAAGTTGCAATATTATTTACAATATCAGAAATAGAATCATCAACTGCTGATATGGTGATGAGTAACTTAACAGGCTTACCATCTTCATTAATATTACTGATGGTGCGACTAATCGCCATAGCATTTTTTAAATTACCTTGTTTGCTATCATTTAACCAAACTCCATCACCTAAATATGTAGGTTTATTGTCCAACACATCGGCAATAAAACTTGAATTTACAGCATTTTGCTGTTTTAGACGTGATGCATTTAATGCTTGTAAAGTTGCTAAACTATCAGCAGGAATATCCAATAATAATGCAGATTCATTTATAGAAAATTGGCTATCTTCAGAACTTGTTTTACCAGTTAAAATAGCAATTGCTTCGTCGGCTGACTGAATTTTTTTAATTCGCTCCTCTACCCCTTCAGCTCCAAGTACGTGAGTTAGTTGACGGAGTAATTCTAAATGCTCATCAGAGCTTGCTGCAATACCAATTGCAAGATAGGCCTTTTCACCATCATCCCCCCATTGAACACCATTAGGAAAACAAAATACTTGTACCCCTGTTTTTTTGACTAAATGGCGAGTTTTAGTAGTTCCATGGGGAATAGCAAGGCCTATACCCAGATATGTGGCTGCTTGTGCTTCTCGTTCTAGCATTCCATCGACATAACCATCTTCAACAAATCCTGCATTGGTTAATGCCGTAGCAATTTTTTTTATCGCTTCAGTTTTATTGGTAGCTTGTTCATTTAAATGAATATTTTCTTTAACTAAATGAAACATATAATAAATACCTCTGGGTTAATAATGTTGGGTCGACTAAAATGACTTAGAAAATACAAATCCTTTAATCAATTGAATCGTTTCAGCAATAATGAATAAATAAACATTAATTATCAAATAAATTATGTCTATTAATAAGTAATTTGTGATCTGGATCTTATTTTTTAATTTGAACTGTTTTAAAATTAACATATTTTTTATGCCTATTAATACCTTAACGGCTTAAGCTACCTCGATAGATCAATCGTCTTGGAATTATTGTTGTGCCCGATTGGTAATTATTGTTATGCAGATAGTTTAAAAACAGTTTTATTGTTACATCGGCAACTTCTTTATGATCTTGTGAAAGTGATATAACTTTACATGGTAAAAAATCTAACAATTCATTATCTCCAAAGGTAGCAATAGTTAAACTCTCGGGTAAGTGCCCAAATTTTCTTAAAATTGCATCAATGCTCCCCTGTAATAAAGAAAAAGAGGTAGTAAATATGCCATTAGGCAATTCATGACTTTCTAGCCATTGACTAAAGGCTAAATCAGCATCTCGTCGACTATAGTTATTTGCATATAAAAAATCAACTTTATTACAATTGTCAAGTTTGATATCTTTAAAACCATCTAAACGAAGTTGACTAACAGATAAGTTTGGTAAGGCTCCTATATAAACCACTGAATCTTGTACAAAGTTATTAAATGCTTGAGCAAGTGATTTAGAATCTTGTTTATCTGCACCTACAATATTTCTAAATTTAGAGATGGATAATATTCGATCAAGTGCAAATAATGGAATCTTTTCGTTTTGCCAGTCATCATAAAAAAAATAATCTTGAGCAAAAACAAACGAAGAAGAAACAATTAAGGCATCTACGCGACGCTGCTGAAGGTGTTTGACACACTCTCTTTCGACTTGTGGATTATCTTCGGAACATGCAATTAGTAATTGATATCCTTCCTTTCTTACCAATTGTTCTAAATAATTAGCTATGCGAGTGTAACTGTTGTTTTCTAAATCAGGAATAATAATGCCTATAGTCCGGGTTTTACCTGCTCTAAGCCCCGCTGCTACCGCATTGGGTTGGTAATTATGTTTTTTCACCACCGACATAACTTTTTCGACTGTTTTATCACTAACGCGGTACTTTTTGGCTTTTCCATTGATCACATAACTGGCCGTCGTCCTTGATACACCAGCTAAAAGTGCTATTTCCTGTAATTTCATTATAATTATCTCAACAAAAATATTGCCAATTATTTAACATGGTTAGAAATAAATAGTAAACAATAATTTTTATTTACTTAATTAAACAATTGTAACTTTTTACTATTAAGATTAATTAATTTCCATTGTATTTGTTAATAGTAAATAGCAATATTTTGATTGTGAATATTTTCAATTTTGACCGGTGTATCAAATATATCTTCTAAAATATTGGCTTTCATAATCTGTTGTGAATTGCCTTGGTATATTAATTCACCATTTTTCATCGCTAAGATGTAATCTGAATATACGGATGCAAAGTTGATATCATGAATAACAATCACAATGGTTTTACCCAGCTCATCGGCTGCGCGGCGCAATTGTTTCATCATGGCAACAGCATGTTTCATATCAAGATTATTGAGTGGTTCATCAAGTAATACATATTCAGTATCTTGACATAACACCATAGCAACATAAGCTCGTTGCCGTTGACCACCAGATAATTCATCTAAAAAGCGGTCTTTATATTCAGTAAGATCTAAAAAATCGAGCGCTCGATAAATATGGTTATAATCATCAGCATTTAAACGCCCTTTGGTATAAGGATAACGCCCAAATCCAACTAGTTCAAAAACAGACAATCTACTGGTAAAACGGTTTTCTTGTCTCAATACTGATAAATAAGTGGCAAGTTTATCACTTGGCGTATTAACAACATCCATATTTTGAATTTTAACTTGTCCTTCATCAGCTAATAGAAGACGACTTATAATTGATAATAGCGTCGATTTTCCCGCCCCATTTGGACCAATAATAGCAGTAATTCCACCTTGTGAAATCGTCGCATTGACATTTTTTAATACAGATACTGTTTGATAGTTTTTACTAACATTATCAATTTTTATCACTTTGGAACCTTTTTTAATAATAAGAAGATAAACAAAGAACCACCAATGAATTCAATGACAATGGATAATGCACCAACCATATTTAATACTCGCTCTAAGAACATTTGTCCACCGACCAGAAAAATAACACCTAACAAAAAAGCAGTAGGTAGCAAAAAACGATGTTGGCTTGATCCACTAATACTATAAGCTAAATTAGTAATTAAAAGCCCTAAAAAAGTGAATGGACCGACTAATGCCGTTGACACTGACACTAAAACTGAAACTAGCAATAATATAATAGTGACACTTTTTTGATAATCGATACCCAAATTGATTGCATTATCCCGACCCAACGCAAGTACATCAAATTTAAATCGCATTTGCCATAAAAATAGACCAACAATAGCTACTATTACTAACGAAAAGATAATCAATACAGGCTCTGCACGCGTAAATGTAGCAAAAATACGACTTTGAAGCACAGCAAATTCAGACGGGGTCATTAAGCGTTGCAATAGATTAGAAAAACTACGGAATAATGTGCCTAAAATAATTCCTATTAATAATACCAAATGTAAATTTTTCTTGAGTCTAGTAAACAAGCCTCGATATAAAAATAAAGAGAATAAAATTAATAAAAGTGATTCGAATACAAATTTACCAATAATACCAATATAAGGAATACCTTGTGAATCAATACAAAAGATTACAACAGTTTGAATAAGTACAAATAGTGATTCGAATCCCATAATAGAAGGTGTTAATATTCGATTGTTGGTAACTGTTTGAAAAAGCAGTGTTGATGTCGCAGCCGAAAAAGCGACTAAAATCATAGTTAGCATTACCCACGTTCGATGCTTCAAAATATAGCTAATATTGCCTTTAAGGTTGAAGGTCATAAAACATGTTATGCATATTAAAGCAATAATTAACAATAAAAGAACTCTTTTTTGACACAAAATATGGCGTTTTTGATTAACTAACATGACGTTTTCGACTCAACAATATTAAAAAAATAATAGCGCCAACTACGCCAAGAATAACACTCACGGGGATCTCAAAAGGATAGCGAATTACACGCCCAATAATATCGCAAATTAAAACTAATCCACTACCAAACAAACAGATCCATGGAATGGTTTTACGAACATTGTCCCCAAATAATAAACTAACAATATTTGGTACAATCAATCCTAAAAATGGTAAAACTCCAACAACTACAACGACAATACCACCAATTAATGCAATAACAATAAGTCCTGTTAACATAACACGACGATAGTTAAGCCCTACATTAATAGAAAAATCACGCCCCAAGCCAACTACAGTAAACTGATCCGCACACCAACAAGCAAGTAATGTCAAACCACCCACCAACCATAATAATTCGTAACGACCTTTTAAAATAGCTGAAAAATCACCTGATTCCCAACCACCAAGTGATTGTAATAAATCAAAATACATGGCAAAAAATGTAGTAATAGCGCTAATAACTGCACCTAACATAATGCCAATAAGAGGTACCATTATTGCTGACTTTAAAATAATCTTTCGAGAAATCGCCATAAATATCATTGTGCCAATCATAGCAAATAGGCTAGCAACAACCATTTTAGTCATGACACTAGCGCCAGGAGCTAAAACCATCATAACTAATAAGCCAAGACTAGCCGATTGAGTAGTGCCAACTAAAGAAGGTTCAACAAATCGATTTTGTGTTAATAATTGCATAATCAAACCTGCAACACTCATGGCACTACCTGCTAACAATAAGGCAACAGTTCGAGGAATACGGCTTACAAAAAAAATCTCACGCATATTGCTATCTGACCATAAATCAAATAGTGTCACATGCCCTGCACCAATAAATAAACTTATTGCAGTCATGATCAATAAAATGAACATACCTGCAATAAAATAAAATGATTTAATCATGCTTTACATTAATGCGCTGGTTCACTTTGCAAAGCGACACCTATTTGATCCATCAAACGGCTATAGGTTTGAATACCGCCAGCAATATACATGGAAGAAGAATCTAAATAAACAATATGGTTTTGTTGCCATGCAGCAGTTTTTCGGATCAATTCGTTGTCAAGTACTTGTTGTGCAGACTGAGCTTCTTTATTACCTATTGCATTATCTCTATCTAACACAAATATCCACTGCGGATTAACACTCAAAATAAATTCAGAGGTAACAGCATTACCATGACGACCAGCTTCTTGGAAAGTAGTTGCTGGCTGAAAACCGAGCACATCAAACACAAAACCAAAACGAGATTTTGAGCCATAAGCCGACATCTTACCGCCATTAATCATAATCACTAGTGCTGTGCCAGCAGTAGTTGTCTTGGTTTTCAATTGTTCGATTTTTTGATTAAAATCGGCAATAAGTTTCTTAGCTTCATTTTGTTTATTGAAGATTGAGCCTAATTGTTCTGTTCTTTGAGTTAAACTACTTAAAAAATTATTTGGGTCAATATCTAAAGAAATCGTCGGAGCAATATCATTCAATTTTTTATAAGCATCAGTAGCGCGACCTCCAGCAACAATAACATCTGGTTGAATTGAACTTAAAACTTCATAATTTGGTTCAAATAAAGTGCCCACATTAGTGTAGTCTTTGCGTCCATATTTAGATAAGAAAGTTGGATAATGTACATCTGATTGAGGCACTGCTGTCACAGGAATATTTAATGCGTCCATGATATCAAGTGTTGCAGTATTAAAAACAACAACTTTTTTAGGATTTTCAGGCACATCGGTTTTACCTTGAGCATGTTCAATGGTAAGCGTATTTGCAGAGGTTTGCTGTTCTTTTTTATTGTCACATCCAACCAAAACAAGCAAAACAGCAAGCAAAACTAAAAATTTCACTTTGATATATGAATACATTGTAACTCCTAATTATCAACCAAATAAAAAACAAAAAACGATAATTATAATAATTATCATTTACATTAAGATTGTAACCAAAAAATTTGCTCTATTCAATGCACTTTAACTATTTAAAAATTTAATATGTGATAAAAGATAGATTAAATAGCACTCAAATGAATGGATTAAAAAGCTATCGATTTGTTCGATAGCATAATTAATATTGGTGATTAAGGGTGTTTAGTGGGATCAAGCGATAAATCTTTAAGTTTTCTAGTTAATGTATTTCGCCCCCAGCCTAACAGATGAGAAGCATCTTGTTTGTGACCTCGAGTAAAATTAAGTGCACTTCTTAGTAAGATTCGTTCAACATCATTTATTGCTTCAGTCAAAATTCCTGTTTTACCATCTATTAGAGCTTGTTTTGCCCATTGTTCCAGCAATACTTTCCAATCAACTTCTTGTTGAGAAAAGTGGCTTGTAGGCAATGTGGTATTTTCATTTGTAACCACTGTTTTAACTGTCGATAATTGCAACAATTCTGGAGGCAAGTCCTGAACTAAAACCTCTTTATTTGAAGACATCACCGTAACCCAGCGACAAATATTTTCAAGTTGACGAACATTACCTGGCCAATTAAAGCGACATAAAACATTTAAAGCTTCCGAACTGAATACTTTACTTTCTACCCCCAATTCTTTGGCGGTTGTATGTAAAAAATGTTCTGATAGTTTTGGTATATCTTCAATTCGATCGCGTAGCGGTGGTAATAAGATGCGAATTACATTTAGACGATGAAAAAGATCTTCTCTAAATTTACCCTCACGAACCCTAGCTTGTAAATCTTGATGAGTAGCTGCAATAATACGGACATCTACTTTGACAGGTGAATAACCGCCAATACGATAAAATTGCCCATCAGCAAGCACCCTTAATAATCTAGTTTGAACATCAAGTGGCATATCACCAATTTCATCTAGAAATAATGTACCACCATTCGCTTGTTCAAACCTACCGTGCCTAATTTGAGCCGCTCCAGTAAACGCCCCTTTTTCATGTCCAAAAAGTTCTGACTCAATAAGATCTTTAGGGATGGCTGCCATATTTAGCGCAATAAAAGGGGATTGTGAGCGAGGGCTATGGATATGTAATGCTTTTGCAACTAATTCTTTCCCCGTTCCTGATTCACCATTAATCAATACACTAATTGATGATTTGGAAAGCCTACCAATAATACGAAAAACTTCCTGCATTGAAGGTGCTTCACCAATAATGCCGGTCGATGCTTTACTTGTTGTATTATTATTGGTTTTATTACTTTGAGTTTGTGAAATCGCACGTTCAACCAATTGAATAACTTCGTCCACATCAAAAGGTTTAGGAATATAATCATAAGCACCTTTTTGATAGGCATTTACTGCTGCATCTAGATCGGAATGAGCAGTCATAATAATAACTGGCAAATTCGGCATTTGCTCTTTAATATGATGAAGCAATGTCAAACCATCAAGTCCTGGCATTTTAATATCAGAAATTAGTACAGCTGGTTTTTGTACATATGTATCTAATGCATCAATAACTTGCTTACCACTCTCAAAGCTAACACAGTTAAAATGAGCATTAGTTAATGCTTTTTCTAATACCCATCGAATAGAGCTATCATCATCAACAATCCACACATTCATTTTATTTACCTCACTGCCTAATTGGCAAATAGACAGAAAATTGAGTATGCCCAGGCCAACTATTAAATTCAATTTTACCATGATGTTGATCAACAATATTATTTGCAATCGAAAGTCCAATACCTGTACCTCCTTCATGCCCGCTCACCATAGGATAAAACAAAGTATCTTGTATATGAACAGGCACACCTGGTCCAGTATCTTCAATATCAATACGAGCGCACAAACGATAGCGCTGGCCATGTAAAGTGATCTGAAAAGCAGTTCTTGTCCTGATAATAATTGTGCCAGTATTGGATCCGATAGCCTGTAAAGCATTGCGAACAATATTTAAAATTACCTGCTCTATTTGTTCGGAGTCATGAATAAAATCAGGTAAGCTTGGATCATAATCACGCAGAATTTTAATATTGATTGGTTTTTCCAAACACAGCAAAGCATAGATACGTTCTATTGCTTGATGAATACTTTGTTCTTTTTGTTGTAATCGCTGCTGTGGACCTAATAACCTATCTACCAGATTTCTTAATCTATCTGCTTGTTCAATAATAATTTTTGTGTAATCTTGCAATTCATTTTTAGGTAGTTCACGTGATAATAATTGAGCGGCGCCTCGAAGCCCTCCGAGAGGATTTTTAATTTCATGAGCTAGTCCACGAACTAATTCACGAGCTGCACTCTGTTGCGCTTGTTGCAATTGTTCTTGGCTAAGGCGTTTATGGCTATTTAATGGCGTCATTTCAATTAAAATCTGTCCATTACCTAATAGTTGAGCTGTCAACGTTAAAATATGTAATTCATTATTAATAACTAAATTGACTTCATTATCTGTAAAACCCTGATTTTGCTCTAATGTACTGAGCATTAAATTTATATCCAAAGAAAAGTATCCCAGCAAATCAGGAAGATAACTTTCTAATAATTTTTTTGAACTTTGTGCTAATAATTGCTGTGCAGCAATATTGGCATACAGAATATTAAGCTTAGTATCAAGTAATAAAATACTTGTAATCATAGAATCGAGAACAAGATTAGCATCAGATTCATTATCAAATGTCATCGTTGGTTTTCCGTCCTGATTAGAAACCACCGCAAATTAACGGTGGTTTGATAGGTTAAATTACTATATAGCTTATAGACTATAGTACATTTCAAACTCAACTGGGTGAGGTGTCATACGTACACGATCAACATCTTGACGTTTTAAATCAATGTATGCATCAATAGCATCGTTAGTAAATACATTACCACGTGTTAAAAATTCACGATCTGCATCTAATGCGTTAAGTGCTTCTTCAAGTGAACCCGCAACTTGAGGAATTAATTTAGACTCTTCTGGTGGTAAGTCATATAAGTTTTTATCCATTGCATCACCAGGGTGAATTCTATTGATAATACCATCTAAACCAGCCATTAACTGCGCAGCAAAAGATAAGTATGGATTACCAGCTGGATCTGGGAAGCGAACTTCAATACGGCGAGCTTTAGGGCTAGTCACAACTGGAATACGGATTGATGCTGAACGGTTACGGGCCGAGTAAGCAAGCATAACTGGTGCTTCATATCCCGGGACAAGACGTTTATAAGAGTTAGTTGCAGGGTTTGTAAATGCATTAATTGCTTTCGCATGTTTAATAATACCGCCAATATAGAATAATGCCATTTCAGAAAGGCCCGCATATTTATCACCAGCAAATAAATTTACGCCATCTTTTGCCAATGATTGGTGACAGTGCATACCAGAACCATTATCACCAAATATTGGTTTTGGCATAAAGGTCGCGGTTTTACCATATGCGTGTGCTACATTTTGTACAACATATTTATAAATTTGCACTTCATCAGCTTTTTTAGTTAACGTATTAAAACGACAGGCAATTTCATTTTGACCTGCTGTTGCAACTTCATGATGATGCGCCTCAATCACTAAGCCAAGTTGCTCCATAATTGAGCACATTTCAGAACGGATATCTTGTGATGAATCAACCGGAGGAAGTGGGAAATAACCACCTTTTACACCTGGACGATGGCCTTTATTGCCTTCGTCATATTTAGTACCTGAGTTCCAGGCCGCTTCAATATCATCAATATGTACAAAGCTACCTGACATTGGCGAACCGAAACGAACATCATCAAATAAGAAAAATTCTGGTTCAGGGCCGAAAATAACAGTATCAGCAATACCTGATGATTTTAAAAATTCTTCGGCACGTTTAGCAATTGAACGTGGGTCACGATCATATCCTTGTAATGTTGCAGGCTCTAAAACATCACAACGGAGATTTAATGTCACATCTTCAAAAAAAGGATCGATAACAGCACTTGATGTATCTGGCATTAACACCATATCTGATTCATTAATACCTTTCCAACCTGCAATTGATGAACCGTCAAACATCTTACCATCTTCAAAAAAGCTGTCATCAATTTGACTAACAGGAATTGTAACGTGTTGCTCCTTACCTTTTGTATCGGTAAAACGTAAATCAACAAACTTAACATCATTTTCTTTAATTTGTGTTAAAACTTTTAGTATAGACATGTATCTTCTCCATTGAGGACAAATAATAATTATTCAGTTTTTAAGGTATTCTTACCAAATTGCTATAACGTATGCAAATATAATGCCAATTTTTTAACTCTATTTTTGGTGGCTTTATAAGTAGCTATAGTAACATAAATATTACAGTTGCACTAAAATAATGCAATAAGCACCAGAATAATGCACCAAAATAGTCATATAAAAAATTAAACCCAATTTTTATGCTCTATATATCTTCTCGCAGTGCTTCAATGCTCAAATGAAAAGTTATTTTATTCCAGTCATGCTCAATCGTTTCTTCTGAACTAAACACCACGTGATACAGCATATTATCTTTAGGATTTACAAAAGATGTAGAAGGATAAACATCCGTACCCCAATAACAGCAAATTAATTTAAGTTCACCTATTCCCATGGTGTTAGCTAAATACTGATGTGCTTGTTTTGCATATTTACCCTCAATTTTATAAATAACTTTAAGAGGTTTTCATTGTTCTTTATCATTTTGTATACAATCATTATATTTAAAGAAATCGGGCGCATCTGCATCAAATTCACGCAAAAAATCACGACAAATTAAATCGGGATCATAGTCATAATGCGGGAAATATTCTGAATGTTTGATTTTTACGTTACGAAGTTTTGTTCTCTTTAACTCAGAAATTTGTTTATTAAAATATGTTCAGCATAAGCTTGATGATAATCACCATTTTCTAAATAATAATTAGCTAATAAAGGTTCGTCTTCAATAGTTTGAGAATTAAATTTATTAAATTCAGAAGAATCATCAGCAAACGCCGGAGAAATAATGGAAAATACAACACAAACCCAAAAGATAAATTGTTTCAATCTCATTAACCTATCCCTTAAAATTAAATAAATATTTTTTATAAAATAGCAAGATTTTCTTATTGGTGCTGTATTTCAGTGCATAATATCGTTATAATCTCACCTTATATTGAAATGACTAGGTAATCATACAAATATGGACTTTATAACACTCGAAATTCTACCTTTTGTAAAAAATCATTTTTTACTGTCCCTAGGTTGGATTGTGCTGTTTATTGCAATCATTGTACTAACCATTAAAGGAAAACTATCTAAAGTTAAAGTTATCAATAATGCTCAGGCAATCCATATGGTAAATAAACAAGATGCAGTTATTATTGATATTCGCTCTGCTGATAGCTTCAAAAAAGGGCATATAACAGATTCTCATAACATTTTGCCTATCGACATTAAAAATGCAAGTGCAAAAACAATTGAAAAGTTTAAAGAAAATATCATTATTTTAATTGATGAGAATGGTTTATCATCAACAGGTATAGGTGAAATACTTGTCAAACAAGGTTTTTCAAATGTCTTTGTATTAAAAGATGGTATTGCTGGATGGAACGGCGAGAATTTACCATTAGTTAGAAAATAATATTATAAAAAATAAGGTTTTATCATGACAGAACAAAACAATACACAACAACCAGAAACACAGTTTGCTATTCAACGTATTTATACTAAAGATGTTTCATTTGAAACTAATAATGTTCCAGAAATTTTTACTAAACAATGGCAACCAGAACTGAATCTTGAATTAAATTCATCTTCGCAAGTTTTAAGTGAAAATGTATATGAAGTTGCACTTCGTGTCACTGTAACAGTAAAACAACAAAACGAAGTTGTGTATATCTGTGAAGTTACTCAAGCGGGTATTTTCTCACTTGTCGGATTTGACGAAGGCCAAATTCAACATTGTGTTGGTGCTTATTGTCCAAATATTTTGTTCCCCTATGCTCGTGAAGTAATTTCAAGTTTAGTGAATAAAGGTACATTCCCACAAGTGAATTTAGAACCAGTAAATTTTGAAGCACTATTTATGAACTATATTCAGCAACAACAAGCTGAAGCTGAATCAAAAGAAACACTACAATAGTCATTGTATTACAATTAACTGATAATAAATTTATTAGATTATTATGAAAAAAGATGCTGCAGTAACAGTAATTGGCGCTGGATCTTATGGGACCTCTTTAGCTATTTTGCTGGCAAGAAATGGTCACTCAACTTTATTATGGGGGCACAATCCTGATAAAATGACCATTTTGCAGCATGATAGGCAAAACAAACAGTTTCTACCGAATATTCCTTTCCCAAATCTGTTACAAATTGAAACTGATTTAAAAACGGCAGTTTTAGCTGCGCCAATTTTACTTATTGTGGTGCCAAGTCATGCTTTTGCAAGTATTTTGACTCAAATCAAACCTTTTTTACGCCAAGATACAAAAATTGTCTGGGCTACAAAAGGACTTGAAGTTAATACTGGCCGATTATTACAAGATGTTGCAGAGGAGATTTTGGGCAATAAGATTCCATTAGCGGTCATTTCTGGTCCTACTTTTGCTAAAGAAGTCGCATCTGGATTACCAACAGCAGTAACTGTAGCATCAACTAATGAGCATTTTTTAAATCAACTGCAAACTTTGTTTCATTGCAGCAAAAGCTTCCGAGTCTATAGCAGCAAAGATTTTATTGGAGTGCAACTTGGTGGTGCAATCAAAAATGTTATCGCTATTGGTGCTGGATTATCTGATGGTCTTGGCTTTGGAGCCAATGCCAGAACAGCATTAATTACACGTGGACTTGCTGAAATGATGCGTTTAGGTGCAGTATTAGGGGCAGATCCAGCAACCTTTATGGGAATGGCTGGATTAGGTGATTTGGTTTTAACCTGTACCGATGATCAATCCCGTAATCGTCGTTTTGGAATGTTACTTGGCCAAAATAAATCCATTCAAGAAGCTCAAGATGCTATTGGCCAAGTTGTTGAAGGTCGCAACAATACAAAAGAAGTCTGGTTATTAGCTCAAAAATATCATGTAGATATGCCTATCACTGAACAAATTTATCAAGTTATTTATGAAAATAAAGATCCAAAACAAGCCGCAGTGGCATTACTTAGGCGTTCACAAAAAGAAGAACTAAAAAGCTAATTTTTATACTCAAACACCTAGTTACCTGAAACTTTTTGACACAAAATTATACTAACTTGATATCTAAGTATTATAAAAACGTACCAATTCCTTTTTCTTTTGCTTTAAGATAAATATCGTAGCCAATATACACGTCTAATACAGCTGTACCAACAGTTTTAAACAGCGTGACTTGCTGATCATTTAGACGGCATTGGGTTGGATCTATCACTAAATCTCCTAACTCTAAAAAATCATCTTCTGATACCAATTTTTGTTTAATTGGATCAATAATATCACCTGCTTCAGCAAATACGCCTTCTTTAGTATCAACTACCCGAATATTAGCCTTTTCAACTACACATTCAGGAATTTCATGCATTTCTGGCGTATAAGCACCCACTCCATTAACGTGCGTGCCAGGTTTTACTTTTTCGCCATTAAATGTCACAACTTTTGAGGTTGTAACCGAAGTAATAATATCAGCTTGACTAATGTCATCATCCAAATTTTTTGAAAAATAAAGGTTAGTAGAAAAATGAGCAAAACGATATTTCATCTCTTCTGTAAATTGTTCCGCTTTTTGTGTATCAATATCAAAAATAGCGACATCAGTAAGTGAACGAACAGTTAACATTGCCTCTAATTGAGATACAGCTTGCCCACCAGTACCTATCAACACTGCTCGACTAGCATTTTTACGCGCCAGCAAATCGGTTGCTGCACCTTGAACGGCTCCTGTACGAAGCTGAGTGACAAAAGTGCCATCTAACATAGCACAGACTTCACCTGTTTGCGGATCTAACATTAAAACTTGAGCTGGTACTGATGGTTTACCCAATTTAGGATTGTCAGGAAATACCGAAACAATTTTTATACCCACAATATCGCTACCTTTAATATGTGCGGGCATAAACAAGGATTGTCCCTTTTGCATATCAAAATTTATTCGTAACGGCACATCACTGTTTCCTTGGCTATAGATTTTCAAAGCTTGTTTATCTGCAGCTATCGCATCTTTCATTGTATAAAATCTTTCAATATCATTGGCCGTTAAAATAAGCATTTTTATTCCTTAATTGATTTTCTATATTTTTTGAACTTTAGTATCTATTATCTATTTTTTAGATCAAGATTTATTGTTAATTAAACCATAAAAAACTGTTTTATATAACAAAAATCGCAGTTCTTGTATATCTTCTATATTTTCACTATTATTACAGCGTGTAATATTGCACGATATTTGAGAAATCAGATGCTATTTAAAATATTAAAATTTTTCTTAAAGATCCTATTTCATGTAAGAATTCATGGTAATTTTGAAAACTTAAAACAAGATAGACTTCTCATTACCCCTAATCATGTATCTTTTCTTGATGGTATTCTAATCGGCGTATTTTTACCCGTAAGACCAGTCTTTGCTATTTATTCGGGTTATATTAATCATTGGTTAGTTCGCTTAGCAAAGCGTTATGTTGATTTTGTGCCAATGGACCCAGTCAGTCCAATGGCAATTAAGCGATTAGTTCGAGAAATCGAAAAAGGTCGTCCTATAGTGATCTTTCCCGAAGGAAGAATTACTATAACTGGCTCATTAATGAAAATTTATGATGGTGCTGCTTTTGTTGCTGCTCGCTCTCAAGCTACCATTGTACCAGTGTGGATCGAAGGCGCTGAATTTACTTTAACTAGTCGTTTAAAAGGTTTATTTAAACGTCGTTTATTTCCTAAAATAACCATTCATGTACTTAACCCTACATCTATTCCAATGCCCGATGCGCCTAAAGCTAGTGAAAGGCGTTATATTGCAGGTGAAAAACTTCATCAAATTATGATGAACGCACGCATGGCAAGTCGTCCAAAATTAACGCTGTTTGAAGCATTATTAGAAGCACAAGTTCGCTATGGCGTGAAATCAAGAATGGTACAAGACCCGACAACTCACGAAGCATCTTATCGCAGTTTATTAAAACAAATTATAGGTGTTAGTTGTATTATTGCCAAAATTACTAAAAATAAAGAGCGAGTTGGTGTTTTATTACCCAACGCAACCATTACTGTTGCAACTATTTTTGGTTTGTCAGTAAAAAATCGAATTCCAGCAATGCTTAACTATACTGCGGGAACAAAAGGCTTAAACTGTGCCATTACTGCTGCTGAAATCAAAACGATTATTACTTCACGCAAATTTATTAGAAAAGGTAAACTTGATTATCTACTTGAAGAAATCAAAGACGTTAAATGGTGTTTTCTTGAAGATTTGCGTAAAAACTTAACTTTAAAAGATAAGCTTTATGTTGCAGTGCATCAATATATTCCACGCTTAATTAAATACCAACAATCAAGCGATGACGAAGCACTAGTACTGTTTACCTCTGGTTCAGAGGGGAACCCTAAAGGTGTTGCTCATAGTCATGGAAGCCTACTTGCTAATGTTGAACAAATTCGAACGGTTATAGATCCAACCCCTGCAGATCGCTTCATGTCGGCTCTACCATTATTCCATGCTTTTGGTATTACAGCTGGATTATTTTTACCGCTATTTTCAGGTAGCCGTACATTTTTATATCCAAATCCATTACATTACCGTATGGTCCCTGAAATTATTTATGACCAAAATTGTACGGTTTTATTTGGTACGCCAACTTTCTTGGCAAACTATGCCCGTTATGCGCACCCATATGATTTTATGCGTTTACGCTATGTTGTTGCAGGTGCCGAAAAATTATCAGATGCAGTACGAGAACAATGGAAAGATAAATATGGCATTCGTATTTTAGAAGGCTATGGCGTTACCGAGTGTGCACCTGTTGTAGCCCTTAATGTTCCTATGGCATTTAAAGCTGGGACTGTAGGGCGATTACTTCCAGGCATGGTATCAAGATTAATTCACATTCCAGGCATTTGCGATGGAGGTCAATTGCAAGTCAAAGGGCCTAATGTAATGAAAGGCTATTTACGGGTGGAAAATCCCGGCAAACTTGAAGAACCAGTAGCAGCTGATGAAAATGGACAAGCCGAAAAAGGTTGGTATGATACCGGTGATATCGTTGCTATTGATAGTGATGGGTTTGTGACAATTAAAGGACGCTTGAAACGATTTGCAAAAATTGCTGGTGAAATGGTTTCATTGGAAAGTGTTGAATCCTTAGCAAAAAAAGTTGACTCTGATGCAATGCACGGTGCAACAGTCAAAGCCGATGCAGCTAAAGGGGAAGCAATTGTCTTATTTACTACCTCAACAAAATTAAATCGAGAGCAACTTAATCAGGCATCTCAAGAATTGGGCATTCCAGCACTATCTATTCCTCGTGATATTCGTATAGTAAAAGAGTTACCGCTACTAGGTACGGGGAAAATTGATTTTATTACTTTACGAAAAATGGCTGATGAATAAACTAAAGGATGTCACATGAAACAACATTCTCTATTAAGCAAAGGCATGGTTGCAACCATGCTTGCGCAGTTTTTTTCAGCATTTGCTGATAATGCAATCTTTTTTGCTATTTTAGCTTTCATTAAGAATTTACATTATCCAACATGGAGCCAATCGGTATTACAAATTAGTTTTGTCGCACCGTTTATCATACTTTCACCTTTTGTGGGGCAATTTGCTGACAGCATATCAAAAGGTAAGGCAATGATGATTTCAAATAGTATAAAATTACTAGGTGCTGGTTGCATCTGTTTAAACATCAGCCCTTTTGCTGGCTATTTTCTAGTCGGTATAGGCGCTGCGGCATATTCCCCTGCTAAATACGGAATTTTAGGTGAACTTACGACAGGTGATAATTTAGTTAAAGCAAATGGGTTAATAGAAGCATCAACCATTGCAGCCATTTTACTTGGTTCGCTAGCTGGTGGTCATATTGCCGATCTTAATGTGAACGCTTCCTTACTTGCGTGCGTGTTAGTGTATGGGCTAGCTGTTATTGCTAACTTTTTTATTCCTAAATTACCTGCTGCACGACAAAATATTTCATGGCAATTTATAGGCATGATCAAGGATTTTGCTAACACAATCAAAATTACCTTCACCAATAAGCAGATCTTATTTACATTATTAGGTACTAGTTTGTTTTGGGGAGCAGGTATTACTTTACGTTTTCTTTTAATCAGTTGGGTTCCAGCTATCTTAAATATTCATGATAACGCAACACCAACAAACCTTAATGCAATAGTTGCTATCGGTATTGTTATTGGCGCAGGTCTAGCTAGTACATTTATTTCTATTAACAAAACCTTACGCTGCGTTCCTGCTGGTATAATGATGGGTATAGCGGTAATTGCCTTCACTTTGCAAAGCAACATAATTTCGTCTTATATTTTACTCATTATTATCGGAGCATTAGGTGGCTTCTTTTTGGTACCATTAAATGCTTTTATTCAAAAAATGGGGAAAGATTTGGTCGGTGCTGGCAGTGTTATTTCGGTACAAAACCTAAGTGAATACTCAGCGATGATGATAATGTTAGGGCTTTATACGTTAGCCGTTGCTTTAAATTTATCGGTTACTGCTATCGGTGTTGGTTTTGGGAGCTTATTTGCTTTAGTTATATTTTTATTATGGTTAGGGTTAAAAAATAATGAATCACATTAATCTATCATCGATGCTAACAGAAAGTCGTAATCCTAATAGCGAAAAAATAGATAACTGTTCAACATTAGAAATGCTACAAATCATCAATAATGAAGATAAAAAAGTCGCATTGGCTATTGAAAAAGAGCTACCCAATATCGCAAAAGCCGTTGATGCGATTAGTTTAGCATTTTCAAATCAAGGTAGACTAATCTATATAGGTGCTGGCACTTCAGGCCGATTAGGTATTTTAGATGCAAGTGAATGTCCACCAACTTATGGCACATCACCAGAACAAGTTATTGGCTTAATTGCTGGAGGCAAAACAGCTATTTTTAAGGCAATTGAAAACGCCGAAGATAACCCAGAACTGGCAATTACTGACTTAAAAAACATTAATTTTAACTCAAATGACGTTTTAGTTGGCATTGCAGCTAGTGGGCGCACACCTTATGTAATAGGTGCTATGCAATATGCTAAATCAATTGGATCAACAGTGATCAGCTTATGCTGTAACCCATTAGCACCAATGATTAATTTAGCCAATATTGCTATTACACCAATTGTTGGTGCAGAAGTAATTACTGGCTCCTCCAGAATGAAAGCAGGTACAGCACAAAAATTAGTCCTTAACATGTTAACCACTGCCAGCATGATAAAAATCGGCAAAGTCTATAGTAATTTAATGGTTGACGTACAAGCTACCAACGCAAAACTTGTTGAACGACAAATATCCATTGTTATGCAGGCTACCGATTGCAGTCGAGAAAAAGCCATTGCCGCATTAGCCGAAAGTAATAAGCATTGTAAAACTGCTATTTTGATGATTCTTTCAAGTTTAAATGCAGAGCAAGCCAGAGTGAGACTAAAAAAAGAAAATGGTTTTATTCGTCGAACACTGTAAGATAGACTAAATTTACTTTAATAAACAATAAAAAACTAAGTTTTTTATAAAAATGTGATGCTCACATAATTTTTAACTTATTTTTTATTATAAAATAACCAGATAATTTTATTTTACATACTTTATATTATGCAATTAATATAAAATTAGGAGGTCGTTATATGGTTGGAATCATCCTAGCAACTCATGGTGAGTTTGCGGAAGGTATTCTACAATCAGGATCGATGATATTTGGAGAGCAAGAAAATGTTAAAGCTGTTACCTTGCACCCAAGTGATAGTCCTGAAAGTTTAAAAGAACGAATGCTTGAAGCCATTGCAACATTTGCTAATCAAGAAGAAGTCCTGTTTTTAGTAGATTTATGGGGAGGGACACCATTTAATCAGGCTAACAATTTATGTGGTAAACATAGTAATTGGGCTATTGTTGCTGGTTTAAATTTACCAATGTTAATTGAAGCCTATTCTTCTCGTTTTTCAATGGAAACGGCGAAAGAAATTGCTGCCGCAATTATTGAACCAGGCAAAGAAGGTGTTAAAACAACTGTCGAAATGCCAACACAATCTTCTGCTTCTACTAAACACGCAACTACTATCCCAGAAGGAACAGTACTTGGAGATGGTAAAATGAAAATTGTGTTAGCTCGTGTTGACTCACGCCTATTACATGGACAAGTGGCGACAGCATGGACAAAATCAACCAATCCTAACCGTATTATTGTTGTTTCTGACTCGGTTGCAAAAGATGAATTAAGAAAAAAACTCATCCAAGAAGCAGCACCTCCTGGTGTAAAAGCAAATGTTGTTCCAGTTAAAAAAATTATTGAAGTTTCACGCGATCCTCGTTTTGGCAATACCAAAGCGCTACTTCTATTTGAAAATCCACAAGATGTGCTACGAACCATAGAGGGCGGCGTCGATATCAATGAACTTAATATTGGTTCAATGGCCCATTCCGTAGGAAAGGTTATGGTTAATAAAGTGCTGTCAATGAATGTTGATGATGTTGATACATTTGAAAAATTAAAAACAAAAAATGTGAAATTTGATGTTCGCAAAGTACCTAATGACTCTAGTAGTAATATGGACGAATTATTGAAAAAAGCGAAAGAAGAATTGGCGCAACAAAAGAATTAGTTTATTTAAGGGGTTATGTTATGACATTGTCAATTATTGCTATCATTTTAGTGATAGTTATTGCCTTTCTAGCTGGTATGGAAGGTATTTTAGATCAGTTTCAATTCCACCAACCTTTAGTGGCTTGTTCTTTAATTGGACTTGTAACAGGTAATTTAGAAGCTGGTGTTGTATTGGGCGGTTCGTTGCAAATGATTGCACTCGGTTGGGCCAATATCGGGGCGGCAGTAGCGCCTGATGCAGCTTTAGCATCGGTTGCTTCATCAATTATTTTAGTATTAGGCGGCCAAGGTATAACAGGCGTATCTACTGCTATAGCTGTAGCTATTCCACTTGCAGTTGCAGGGCTATTCTTAACCATGATTGTACGAACTATTGCTGTTCCATTAGTACACATGATGGATGCGGCAGCAGAAGAAGGCAATATTCAAAAAATTGAATGGTTACAAATTTTAGGTATCTGTTTACAAGGTTTACGTATCGCAATCCCAGCTGCTGCGTTACTCTTTATTCCTGCTGAAGTTGTTAGAAGTACATTAGAAGCAATGCCAGAATGGCTAACAACGGGAATGGCTATTGGTGGTGGAATGGTTGTTGCTGTTGGTTATGCGATGGTAATCAATATGATGGCAAACCGCGAAGTATGGCCATTTTTCATTATTGGTTTTGTCGTTGCCGCGATATCACAATTAACACTGATTGCACTTGGTGCTTTAGGTATAGCATTAGCACTAATTTACCTTAATCTTTCAGAACGTGGCAATTCATCCAATGGTGGTAGCAAAGGTGACCCACTTGATGATATTTTAAATGATTACTAAAAACTTGGAGAAGAAAATGACTGATAGAATCCAATTAAACAAAAAAGATCGTTTAGCGGTTGCTTGGCGTTCAACCTTCCTCCAAGGGTCTTGGAACTATGAACGTATGCAAAATGGTGGATGGGTCTATTCAATGATCCCTGCTATCAAAAAATTATACACCACCAAAGAGGCTCGCTCTGCAGCTCTTAAGCGTCACCTAGAATTTTTTAATACTCACCCTTATTTAGCTTCTCCAGTACTTGGGGTAACTCTTGCACTTGAAGAGGAACGGGCTAATGGAGCTGCTGTTGATGACGTAGCAATTCAAGGGGTAAAAGTTGGGATGATGGGACCACTAGCGGGTGTAGGTGATCCTGTATTCTGGTTTACCGTACGTCCAATGCTCGGCGCTCTTGGCGCTTCACTTGCACTAAGCGGTAATATTATGGGACCAATTTTATTCTTCTTATTATGGAATATTATTCGTTGGGGATTCATGTGGTATACCCAAGAATTTGGTTACCGTACAGGCTCTAAAATAACCGATAATTTATCAGGCGGATTACTGCAAAAAATCACCAAAGGAGCTTCTATTTTAGGAATGTTTGTACTGGCAGCCTTAGTACAAAGATGGGTATCAATTAAATTCCAACCAGTTGTATCTACTGTCAAGCTAGACAATGGTGCTTTTATTGATTGGAATACATTACCAGCAGGTGCTGAAGGCATTCAACAAGCATTAATTCAAATGCAAAGCGGATTATCACTGACTCAACAAAAGGTAACCACCTTACAAAATAACTTAGATCAATTAATACCTGGACTTGTCCCCTTACTATTGACTTTCTTTTGCATGTGGTTACTTCGTAAAAAAGTATCACCAATCCTAATTATTTTGGGATTATTTATAGTAGGTATTGTTGGCCATGTAATCGGTCTTTTATAAACATATAGCTATGCCTATATATATTTAGAAAGTATGATATTTTAAAATAACGCCAACTTTCTATTTAATATTACATTAACCTTTTCATCACACCATGTGATGAAAAGGTATCATTAATCATTCGAACTTTGCATGGATATAGGGTAGATGGTTCAATCATTAAATACTAAAATTGATTTAACAATGAAAGCAACCGCATTTACAGGCTTATCTGAATACGGCAATATAATAATTGGTGACAAAGCCTTCGAGTTTTATCATCAACACGATCCACGCAAATATATCCAAATACCATGGAATGAAATTGATTATGTGATTGCTTCTGTATTGTTAGGTGGTAGATGGATCCCTCGTTATTCAATACAAACAAAAAAAAACGGCACATTCACCTTTGCATCTAAAGAGCCCAAGAAGGTATTAAAAGCCATTCGAGTTTATATTGACGGGCAAAAAATGGTACGCTCACTTGGCTTTTTTGATGTTTTAAAGAGAGCTTTTTTTCACAAAAAGAACAAAAAATAAAAATCACTATTTTATTATATTTATCGATTTCCACTTAAATTAAATAAATTATAGTTAGTATCATTTTTCCCACTCTTTTTTTAAGTTAATCAATATAACACCGCTTCATCAACAAACAGCCATTGCACTTTTTGCTAGAAAGAGTATAATTCTGGGGCTTTGATTTTGTCCGTGTTGGGCAGGAAAAAGATTATTTTTTAATTTAAGAGGATGTTATGGTAACTATTCGTTTAGCTCGTGGTGGCTCTAAAAAGCGCCCTTTTTATCAAGTAGTTGTCACTGATAGCCGTAACCCACGTGATGGCCGTTTTATTGAGCGCGTTGGCTTTTTTAATCCAATTGCACAAGGTAAAGCAGAAGAATTACGTTTAGATCTTGATCGCGTAAATCATTGGGTTGGTTTAGGTGCAACTGTTTCTGATCGTGTTAATGCACTAATTAAACAAGCACAAAAAGCTGCTTAATTTAGTAATTGATAATCACTGTAATGATGAATACTGAGAATCTTATTGTTGTTGGTAAACTTGGTTCAAGCTACGGCATTCGCGGATGGCTCAGAATTTTTTCGTTTACAGAATTCCCAGATAGCATTTTTGATTACACTCCTTGGTATATCCAGCGTGCTGGGCAATGGCAAGAGGTAATTGTAGAGAGCTTTAAACCGCATAATCATGATATGATTGTAAAACTTAAAGGCATTGATGATCGTGATCAAGCCATTGCATTAACCAATATTGAAGTGTTTGTTGATGCAGAAAAATTACCAGCACTTAGCAATGGTGATTTTTATTGGAAAGATCTCATTGGGTGCCGAGTTAAAACAGTTAATAACTATGATTTAGGACTGGTAACTGATTTGATGGAAACCGGATCTAACGATGTATTAGTGGTTAAAGCAAATCTAAAAGATGCATTTGGAGCAACAGAACGTTTAATCCCTTTTGTTGATAATCAATTTATAAAACAAGTTGATTTAACAACAAAAATGATTGTGGTCGATTGGGATCCTGCTTTTTAATTGGTAAGGTAAAACTATGTGGATTGGCGTAATTAGCCTTTTTCCCGAAATGTTTCAAGCTATTACCTGTTATGGCGTAACTGGTCGAGCCGTTAAAAATGGGCTGTTAACAGTAGAGTATTGGAACCCTCGCGATTTTGCGCATGATAAGCATAAGACTGTCGATGATAGGCCTTATGGTGGTGGTCCTGGCATGTTAATGATGGTACAACCACTTAAAGATGCAATTCATGCGGCAAAAACAGTGGCAGGTAACAATACAAAAGTAATCTATCTTTCCCCACAAGGGCGCAAATTAGACCAACAAGGTGTTTGCGAATTGTCACAAAATCAAAATTTAATTTTGATTTGTGGACGATACGAAGGTATAGATGAACGCGTTATTCAAACCGAAATTGACGAAGAATGGTCAATTGGGGACTACGTGTTAAGTGGTGGTGAAATACCAGCGATGACCATGATTGATGCATTAGCAAGGTTTATTCCTGGCGTGCTAAATCACCAATCATCGGCAAAAGAAGACTCTTTTGCTAACGGTTTACTTGACTATCCACACTATACTCGTCCTGAGGTGTTAGATGGAATGGCGGTACCTGACGTATTAATGTCTGGTCACCATGAAGCGATTCGTCGCTGGCGATTAAAACAATCACTAGGACGAACTTGGTTAAGAAGAGAAGATCTTCTTGCAAATCTAGCTCTGACTGATGAAGAGCAATGTTTACTCGCTGAATTCCAACAAGAATACAGTGACAAACTAAGCAATTAATATTTCAGTATAACTAGTAAGAGATAATATTATGAAAAATGCAATTATTCAGCAATTAGAACAAGAACAAATGAAAAAAGACATCCCGTCTTTTCGCCCTGGTGACACGGTTGAAGTAAAAGTATGGGTTGTTGAAGGTAACAAAAAACGTCTTCAAGCTTATGAAGGTGTTGTTATTGGCATTCGCAACCGTGGTTTGCACTCTGCATTTACCGTACGTAAGATTTCGAATGGTGAAGGTGTTGAGCGAGTATTCCAAACTCACTCACCAATTGTTGATTCAATTACTGTGAAACGTCGTGGTCAAGTACGTCAAGCTAAACTTTACTACTTACGCGAACTTCGTGGTAAAGCAGCTCGTATCAAAGAGCGCCTTAACTAAATTTTATTGGTTTAATTGTCTAAAACCAATTAAAAAATATCAGATTAAACATGGTCACCTTTTTGGTGGCCGTTTTTGTATCTAACAAAAATCATTCCCTAGCAACTAATAATGTTAACAAAATTAAAGGGAATTTAATTGTTATTCTTTGAAAGGTAACACTATGGATGACTATCTTGTTAATATCCTTGCCACAACTGTAAAGCTATTTGCATTAATGACACCTCCTGCTGTTTTAAGTGCATTTTTAAGTGGCACAAAACAATACGACGAACAGCTTAGACGCAAAACAGCACTTAAAACATCCTGTGCCGTATTTATCATCGGTATAGTGCTATTCTTTTTTGGTAATACCATGTTTAGTGTCTTTGGTTTTACTCTTGATGCATTCCGAATTGGTTCTGGAGCGTTGCTATTTATCACTGCAGTGTCACTAATGAATGATTCTCCAGAAAAGAACAAAATTAACAGTGATGACGATATCAGTGTTGTACCCCTTGCAATTCCACTTTGTATGGGACCCGCTTCCATTGGTACTATCATTGTTATGGGAACAAGCTCCGTAGGCTTTGCAGCCAATATGATTGGCGCTGTTTCTTTATTCATTGCATCTTCAGGGATTTATGCAATGCTATTATGTGCAAAAAGTATTGCTAAAGTATTAAAAAACACAGGTATTGCTATCTTATCAAAACTAACTGGGTTGCTAATATCAGCTATTGCTGCGCAAGTCGTTTTTACGGGTGTATCAGCTTTTCTAAAATAACTTATATCAGAAAGGATTTCATCAAGATTATACCAAGCAAACGCACTTAACTTAGTGCCTTAAAATAAAGATAAATCACAAATAGTAAAAACATTAATAATCTGATTTTAAAAATTAAATGTAATCACCTAAACCGATTTATTAGGTGATTACAAACAAATTAATAGGTCAATAAAATTAATCTAACGTTTTTATTATTAAAGAATTTCGTTTCTTATAGAAAAAGTAAGAAACCAAAATAATTATTACTAAAACAACTTCTGATAATAAAATAAAATGCCCTGACTCCCCAAACCAAACACCAATAATAATCACAATATTAACAATAATAGAAACCCCTGCCAGCCAAGGAAATAATGGCGATTTGAACTTTACCATCTCTTTGGGATATTTACCGTTATTTACTCCCTTACGGAACTGATATTGACACCAAGCAATAATAATCCATGCAAAACATCCCACTTGCCCTGTTCCCGCTACTAAATAAATATACAATTTTTCAGCGGCAATATATTTCGAAAATAGTGAAACTAGCGCAATAATAGCAATAAATAAAATACCTTTTGTGGGCACTCCACGCTTATTTACGTCTGAAAAATATTGAGGTGCGAGTTTATCTTGTGCCATAGACCACAGCATTCTTGAACTGGCATAAATTGCAGAATTAGCCGCCGATATTGCCGCACAAAAAATAACAAAAAGCATTAAATACGAAGCTATTGAAATTCCTACTTTATTAAATACCCACACAAATGGACTAATTTCAGAATGAACCGTTCCATATGGATAAACAAGGGCTAAAACAGCAATAGCCAGAACATAAAATAGAATAATGCGGAAAGCAACACCAGTAATAATTTTGGGTAACACAGACTGTGGAGATTGCGCCTCACCAGCTGCACTACCAATTAATTCGACACCCTGAAAGGAATAGGTCACGATAGTCATACAAACAAATATGGCTAAAAAACCATTAGGAAACCACCCTTTTTCGGTTTTAAATGTTGGTAAGATATGCGTTTCGCTATATTGGTGATTAAGTAAATAAATCCCCACCCCAATAAATGCAATAATCGCAAGAACCTTAATAGTTGAAAACCAATACTCACTTTCTCCAAATGCACGAACAGAGGTTAAATGCACTGAAGTAAGAACAATTAGAATTAATAGACTAAAAAGATAAATAGGAATCGAAGGGAAGGTTTGGTGAGCAATCATTGAAGCAGCGGTTAAATCTGCCGCCATAGATAGTACCCAACTAAGCCAATACAACCAACCGATGGTATAACTCCAAATCGGATTGGGTATAAACATCAATGCATAGTGTTGAAATGAACCTGCATGAGGGAATGCACAAGAAAGTTCACCTAAACATAACATAGTTGAAAGCATTATGCTTCCTGCCATTAAATAAGCAATAATTGTTCCTAACGGACCAACTGTGCTAAGTGGAGCTGCAATACCAATAAATAATCCAGTACCAATTGATCCACCTAATGAAATCATCAATAAATGACGATTTTTTAGGTTCTTCTTTAAATTACTACTGGGATAAGGGTTTTCTTGTGATTCAGATGTTGTCATATAAACCGCCTAGTAATTAATAAAAACTGCTGGTTACCCAGCAGTTAACACAAATTAATAAATAAACCGTTTTTCTACACCATTAGTTTGACAAGCCATTAGTAAAGCAGTGTAATCAAGCTCAAATCCAATAACATCGCCAACACGAAGTGTTTGAGTAACATCTTCAATATCAACCAAGGTATGATCACTGGTTTGACCCAATACAGTAATATCATCATTATTGATGGGTATACAGCTTTCTGCTGGCACATCTTGACGTCCAAAGGCAAGAAGTGCTCGTTTGCGTGTACCGCTATCAACAAAGGTTTTACTGTTTAAAAAAGCATCTACACCTAATTCACCAACAGGAACTGTTGGTTTACTATTGAGTTCAATGATTTGCGCATATAATTTATAAATATTACTACATGCTTTATCAACGGGTTTATTTGAATGATGAAACTCGTCAAGATATTTCATATCCACATATTCAATACCAAACTCGTGTAAACCACCAATTCTCAAATGATTTAATCCTTCTGGCCAAATACCTTTATCCAATAAGTGGTAACTGGTACAATTACCGGCCGATAAATACTTTATTTTAATATTACAAACTTGCTCTACTTTACGCGCTATTTTTAAAAAGTCTACTCCATTTTTAACTGTAGGTAGTACAGTACCATAGCAATTAAAATTGGTGCCGAGCCCATAGAGCTCAACACCGGGTAAAGAAAGAATAAGTTTAACCGTATCAATGAGTTCATCAATATGTTCAAACCAAATACCTTCGCGTAAATCCCCCATATCAACCATTAATAAAACTTGATGTACTTTTTGTTGTTTAACGGCTTCATCAGAAAGTGCCTGAATTACTGCTTTTTCGCTGTTTAAGCTAATATCAGCATATCTAACAACATCACTAATTTCACTTAAACAAGGGCTCCGTAATAAGCAGGTTTTACAATTTAAAGCATCTTTTAATTTCTTTAAATTGTATGTTCTTGATTCAGCAATCACATCAATACCGCCTTCAAGTACTGCTTTGGCCGTTTCAACACAACCATCAAAAACTTTATTAACAGCCATAACTTCAATACCGTGTTTAGCTAATAAATCTTTTTCAACACGAGCATTATTTCTTAATTTGCGTAAATCAATTTCTAATATAGGTTTGTACATAATTTTACTCCTCTATATATTATTACTACTGCAAACGGTTACGTTTTTGGGCTCGATAATAAATCCATTCAGCTAAACCAATGGCAAGTACTGCACCACCAACAATTTTAGCAATATATTCGACATACCCCCCCATATCTATTTGCGCAGGTGGAATAAACACTAATACCACAGCAAATAGAGTAGATAAGAAACCAAGTGCTGGTAACACAATTGGCAACACCTTACCCGGAATTTTAAAGCTACGCGGTACATCAGGTTGAGTAAAGCGTAAACGATAATACGCAATAAACATCACTAAATATGGGATAAAATAACAAATTGTTGTAAGTGCTGTTAACATCCAATATGCCGCTGCAATACTTGGCGACACAAAAGTTGAAAAACAAAGTACTGTAACAATAATAGCTTGAATAATTAACGCAAAGGCTGGTGTTTTATATACTGGATGTAAACGACCAATGCGTTCTCCAAGCAAATTATCTTCTTTTGATGCTTCTTGTAGCATATAAATCGGACCAACTAACCATGAGTTTATTTGTCCTAATGCACCAAAAAACAAACAAATTGCCATTACTGGTAATAACCAAGGCATATGCAATTCTTTAGCTGCGGCTTCCATTGCTTGCATAACACCCGCTACGATATCAGTATCCGCTGCTGGTAATAAAGTATTAATAGCCCATGTTCCGACCATATAAATACCAACAATTACCACTGCTGAAACCAACATTGCTTTTGGAAAGTCTCGTTGTGGATCTCGTGTACGCCCTGCAATCATTGGAGCCACCTCAAGACCAGCAAATGCGAACATCATGCTAGATAGAAAAACAATAGTATCCCAACTACTTAAATCAGGTAACCAATCACTAACATGACTATAGCTTGTAGCCATAGGATGCCCTGTGAATAACCATACAACAGCTAATAGCACAATAATAGCGGCTGGAATAAATACACCAAGCCATGCACTCACACTATTAATAATTTTAGTCCATTGCATCCCTTTAATATTCATCAGTGTTAAAATCCAGAATACCACCATAGAGCCAACACCAATAAATACTTGATTTTGAGCTAACTCAGCGCTAAACATATACCCAATTGCAGTAAAACCAAATTGCAACATTAACGGGAAGAAAAGAACACAAGAGAACAAAAAGCAAACAACAACTATCCAACCAATACGTTTACCAAATGCTTCTTTTACCCAAACAAAAATTCCACCATCTTTTGGCCAACCTGTTGAAAGTTCGCCACAAACCATAGCTAATGGGAAGAAAAGACAAAATGCAGCAAGTAACCAAAGTACCATTGCTGACGCCCCATAAGGAGCAACATTAGGAATTTGACGCAAACTTAGTATTGCAATGACATTCATAAAAACAATGTCTTTAATACCAAGTAAACTTGAATCTTTAGAATCACTCATAATAACCTCACTTTATAATATCTAGAGCATCAAATGCTCCAGATATTGATGATTAATATATGTCGTATCCAACCATATCTTCGTACGTGTCCTCACGGCGAATCAATCTATCCTTGCCTTCTTTATCTATCATTACAACAGAAGTACGAGGACGATTGTTATAAACAGTTTGGCTTTCGATGGTATAAGCACCAGCATCAAGGAAAGCAACAATATCACCGATTTGAGTGTCTTTTGGCATTAAGAATTCTTCACCTTTAACACCGACATGGAAATAGTCACCACCATCACATAAAGGACCAGCCAATTTGATGTACTCATCATGTGTTTCACTGATTTTTGAAGCATTATAAACATAGAAGAACCAATCAAAATGTTGACTATCAGATAGCACACTATAACCAGCATCAACAAATTTCCACTCAACATGCTCTTCAATATTGCCATCTAAATCATAATTGGTTTTACGTTTTTCACAGGCAACTTCAGTTACAAGCACACCTGCTGAGCCTGTTACTTTACGGCCTGGCTCAATACAGATTTCAACATCAGTACGCCATTTGTGTACTTCACTAATAACAGCATCAGCAAAATCTTGTGCAGTAATACCTGCATACATATTATCTTCTAATGGATTACCATTTTCTTCATCATATTTATAAGGAACAGGGATCCCACCACCTACGTTGATTAAATCAAATTTAATACCAAGCACTTCTTCTAAGCGACGTGATTCATCAACTAAAACTTTCGTAGCTTTAGCAAAAGGCTCTGATTCTGGAACCTGATCACCAACGTGCATATGTAAACCACGTAAATGAACATATGGCATTTCTAAAATACGACGACATGTTTCTTCTGCTTGTTCTAAATCGATACCTGATTTAGCATGATAAGCAGTGACTAATTCTGCGTGAGTTGCTGACGGAACATTTGGTTCAACACGCACACAAACATTTGCTACCTTTTTCAAACGTCTTGAAATCTCATCAATAATATCAAGCTCATATAAGCTATCTACGTTGATAATATACAGATCATTTTGGATAGCAAACTCTAAATCCACTGGTTTTTTAACAACACCATTAAACACAATTTGGCTACCAGGGAAACCGATATCTAAACATTTACGCACTTCAAACATTGAGTTCGCTTCGGCATAAATTCCTGCATCTTTAATCGCTTTAAGAACGCCCATTACTGAACAAGTTTTTGATGCATAGAAAATTTTTGTTTTTGGATGAGCTTTAAATGCCTCTTTAATTTCTTGCACATTACGATCAATCTCCTTTTCAGAAAACACATAAAAAGGCGTTGGATATTTTTTGGCTAACTCTTCTAAATTAACACCATCAAAACAAAGTTTGCCACTTTCAGCGCTAAAACGACGATCTTTAGTTACAAGATCAGTGCGTAATTTGTTATAATTTGACATAATTTTGTCGGACATATAGCCTCCAGTTAATGATTACATAAAAAATAAGTAAAATGGCTTCTCACTTGTTGTGCAATCAGCATGCCAACTTTAAAAACAAAAATAATCAATATATTAACAAACAAAACGCAAGTAAAAATTTAATCATTTAGTATAAAATCCGTTTTTATGACAAAAAATTGTCATTTTTATATGATAATTAACAGGCGTTTAAATTAAACAAAGCTAAATATAACAAATCACCCTAGTTCAAAAGGCACGAATATCATGACAATCGATCCTGAATTATTACAATCATTGGAAATATTTAAACATTTTTTTGATTTAATCCATCAACCAATGGCGATTATTGATAAAGAAGGCAAATATGTTTATTACAATCAGGAAAGTGCTGAACTTGATGGTTACCCTATAGAACAAGCTATAGGAAAACCAATGCTTAAAGTTTATCCCAAGATGCGAAAAGAAGACAGCACGATGTTGCAAGCCCTACAACATGGGAAAGAATATCAAAACAATTACCAAAGCTATTATAACCATGTAGGTAAACTTGTAGATTATATGCACACAACAGTTCCTCTTTATAATAAAAATCAAAAAATTATCGGCGCAATAGAAATAGGTCGAAATTTATCTACTGTTAGGCAATTACAAGACCAAGTATTCAAGCTCAATAGCAAGTTATATCAAAATAAAGAACAACCATTACCAGAAATTGTTTTTGTATCAAAAACAATGCAAGAGGTTATCGATCAAACTAACATCTTGGGAGCAAATGATGTTCCTGTATTAATAGTTGGCAAAACAGGAACAGGTAAAGAGCTATTTGCTCGTTTAATCCACCAAACAAGCCAACGCCGTGACAAAGCATTTATCTCGCTCAACTGTAGTGCACTACCAACCACACTGATTGAAAGCACCCTATTTGGTACGGTCAAAGGCGCATTTACGGGTGCTGAAAACCGACAAGGTTATTTAGAACTGGCTAACGGAGGCACATTATTCCTTGATGAATTAAATGCTATGCCTCTTGAAATGCAAAGTAAATTATTACGATTCTTACAAGAAAAAACCTACTGGCAATTAGGTGGTAATAAAGAAATGCATTCAGATGTTCGTATTGTTGCTGCCATGAATGAACCACCTACAGAACTATTAAAAACAGGAAAAATGAGAAGTGATCTGTTTTTTCGCTTAAACGTTGGTTTAATAAAACTCCCCGCTTTACGCGACAGAACAGAAGATATTCCGGTGTTAGCACGCTATTTTATTGATAAACATAAAAACGACGTCAATGTCGTAATTAGCGGTATCAGTGAACATGCACTACAACAATTAATATCAGCTCCTTGGCCCGGTAATGTCCGTATGCTTGAAAATACAATTGTCAGAAGTATGGTATTACAAAACGAACCGGGTGAATTACAGAATATTGTCCTTGATGAAGATCTATTCCATCTTAATAGTTCATCTTCTCAAAACGATGATATTAATAAACCAGAAAATTTACCTATCAACACATCTACTGATGGAAACAACTTAATTGAACAAGTTGAAAACTATGAACGACAACTTATCATTAACGCATTAAATCAAGCCAACGGCAAAATTATAACGGCGGCAAAACTATTAAACATTTCACGCACAACGTTACAATACAAAGTAAAAAAATACCATATTCAAATGGGCGTAATTAATTAAACGATCGAGCACAAGCAAATGCACTACTCCATGCCCATTGAAAATTATAGCCACCTAACCAGCCTGACACATCGACAACCTCACCAATAAAATAGAGGTTGGGGTGTGTTTTAACTGCCATAGTTTTGGAAGACAACGCATCAGTACTTATACCACCAAGAGTCACCTCCGCAGTACGATAACCCTCAGTCCCATTTGGAGTAATATGCCAATGTGTTAAAGCATTATACAAGTCTTGCTGTTGTTTGGGATTAATTTGCTTAACTATTATATCGTTTATCAAATTGAGTTGTATTAACACCTCAACAAGCCTTTTAGGTAAAACCTGTGCTAAACAATTTTTTATAGTTTGATTACGATTCTGCTCTAATAATGGTTTAAACGATGATTCGAATGTGAAATCAGGTAATAAATTAATAGTAATTGACTCTCCAGCCTGCCAATAGCTTGATATTTGCAAAATAGCTGGTCCTGAAATTCCTCGATGAGTAAATAATAGATTCTCCTTAAAACTAACTCTTTCATTAGAAACTTCAACAGCAACAGCAATACCAGACAAGGTTGATAATATATCAAGTAAAGGTTTATGTAACGTGAACGGTACTAATCCTGCTTTGACTGGTATCACTGGAATAGCCAATTTTTCAGCAATTTTATAGCCAATTGAAGTCATGCCAAGGGCAGGCATCGATAAGCCTCCCGTAGCAATAATAAGATTATCACTATCAATAATGCCTCGAGAAGTATGTAATTTAAATTCTATTTTATCACTGCTAATATCTTCAACCTGAGTCTGCATCATAAAATGAACATGCCCTTTTTGGCACTCGTTTAATAGCATATCAACAATATCTTGCGCTGAATTATCACAAAATAATTGCCCATGATCTTTTTCATGGTAAGCAATACCATACTGATTTACTAATTGGATAAAGTCCCACTGAGTAAATTGTTTCAAAGCTGATTTACAAAAATGAGGATTGCAAGAAATATAATTACTAGGTTCAACCATTAAATTAGTAAAATTACATTTACCACCACCAGACATTAGAATTTTGCGTCCTAACTTTTTACCATTATCAATCACAGTAACATCATACCCTTTTTGCCCCAGTAAACCTGCGCAAAAAAGCCCAGCGGCGCCAGCACCCACAATCGTAATTTTAGTTTGCATTATTAATAGATCAAAAATAAAAGATAACAAATTATAACAGTATACAATTGTCACACATAGTTATTGAATCAAATAACATATTTTATACTCAAACACATAGTTACCTGAAACTTTTTAACAAGAAAGAAAAAGAACTTATATCCCATTTTCTAAAGCCAAATTTAAAAGCAACGCCTTAACTTATAAAAAAAATAAATCATAAACGTAAATACTACTATTAGCTTTATTAATAACGTTTATATAACTTATTAAAAGATCGACTTATAAATATATTTATTAAGCCAGTATTCTTTTTATTTTTCATTCAATTATAAAGGTATTGTTATGCAATTTTT